>JASLEN010000054.1 GCA_030151105.1 Dysgonomonas sp. | reverse complement strand
GCCTTGGATTGCACCAGAAAATACGCCATGGGGAATAGAGGTTTTAGACCTACGTCCTATTAGTCAGGCAATGCTTTCCACATCCAAAGATCCTCGCATGGCAGAAAATGCTGTATCTTATGGCAAGGAAAATGGAGAAAGTTTTTGGGGACAAACTCCAGAAAGTGCTCGAAAGATAGAAGCTAGTTTGGTATTGCCTTTGGAGGCAAAATTATATCCAGGTGTGCTTTTTTCTCCTTCGCAAATGGAGCACAAATGGGCAATCTATTTCGATGGCAAACTTATTTATTTCATTCGTAGTTGGCATAGAGAAGTATATGCAATTGCTGAAACAAGTCAAGAAAATAATAAACTCATAATAACTAGCATACAGGGCTATTTTGTGAGTGAAGAGGAAGAACCAGAATTTACAGAGGCCATCGCTTATTATCTTTTAATGAGTCATGCACTCAATCAATTAGTACCTGCTCCATTACCTATCGAACTGAAAGAAAATACTTATGGGGCTGGCTTGTGGGCTTTTACTTCCTTTGGAAATATGGGAATCGTAGGTACGTTTGATTATCATATTCGTATAGAGTCTGATAGACCTTTGCGTTCACATTCTCTCTTGCATCTAGCCGTGGCGTGGAACGATTTGTCAGCTATTGAGCGATATATTGCAGAAGGCTATGATATTCATTCCCTTGCTGGTGATGGGCTTGCTCCATTGCATTGGGCTCTTACGCCTGAGACCTTGAGAAAACTCTTAGAACTAGGTTCTAATCCTGATGTGCCTAGTGCTGAAGGCGCTACATCAATAATGAATGAAGTGCAATCTGAAAATATGACTCATCTTCAAATTCTGATAGACGCAGGTGCAGACATCAATGCGCAGGATGTAAGAGGTTTTACAGCCTTGCATCGTGCAGCAGAGATGGGTAAGATGGATTTTGTCAAATATCTTTTAGCAAAAGGTGCCGACAAAATGATTGAAGCGCAAGGTTACACTGCTCTTTCATTGGCTGAGGCTATGAAACATGAAGAAATTATCAAATTGTTGAAAGAACAATAAAAAAGAATATGACTCAAAAACTAGTTATCTACAACACGCTAACACGCGAAAAAGAAGAGTTCAAACCATTGAATGCTCCTCATGTGGGCATGTACGTTTGTGGACCCACTGTATATGGTGATGCGCATTTAGGACATGCTCGCCCAGGTATTACCTTCGATTTATTATTTCGATACCTCACTCATATTGGGTATAAGGTGCGCTACGTTCGCAATATAACAGATGTGGGACACTTAGAGAGTGATGCAGATGAAGGAGAGGATAAGATTGCAAAAAAAGCTCGTTTGGAACAACTAGAGCCAATGGAAGTAGTGCAATTCTATACCAATAGATATCATGCAGCTATGGATGCCTTGAATGTAAAACGTCCATCCATTGAGCCTCATGCTTCAGGACATATTATTGAACAGATTGAGACAATCAAAGAAATCATCAAAAATGGTTATGCTTATGAGAGTAATGGTTCTGTTTACTTTGATGTTGCTAAATATAATAAAGATCATAACTACGGGATTTTATCGCATCGAGATATTGACGAAATGTTAAATACAACTCGTGAACTAGATGGACAAGACGAAAAACGAAATAAGATAGACTTTGCACTTTGGAAAAAGGCTTCTCCCGAACATATCATGAGATGGCCTTCACCTTGGAGCGATGGTTTTCCAGGTTGGCACATAGAGTGTTCCACTATGAGCATGAAATATTTGGGTACAGAGTTTGATATTCATGGAGGAGGGCTAGACTTGATGTTTCCTCACCACGAGTGCGAAATTGCTCAAAATACTGCGGTCGAGAAAAAACAAGTGGTTCGCTATTGGATGCATAACAATATGATTACTGTAGATGGACAAAAGATGGGTAAATCGTTGAACAACTTTATCAATCTAGAGCAGTTTTTTATGGGAAGCCATGAGAAGTTGGAAATGGCTTACAGTCCTATGACTATTCGTTTTTTCATTCTTCAAGCACATTATCGTAGTACGGTAGATTTTAGCAATCATGCACTGCAATCAGCAGAAAAAGGATTGAGCCGCTTGCTTGATGCTTATGCTAAGATAGAAAAGTTAACAGCCTCTGCTACATCATCTGTAGAAGTGAATGGATATCGTCAAAAATGCTATGATGCATTGAATGATGACTTGAATTCGGCAATTACGATCTCACAATTATTTGAAGTTGCTACAATTGTAAATTCAGCTCATGCTGGCTCTGCATCAGTAACAGAAGCAGATATTGAAGAAATAAAATTCTTGTTTGATACATTTCTATTCGAAGTATTAGGAATCAAGAATGAATCAACTTCAAACGATGGAGGTTATGAATCTTTTGGTAAAGCAGTGGACTTATTGTTAGAAATAAGGGACAAAGCAAAATCGAACAAAGATTGGGCAACATCAGACCAAATACGTGATGAGCTAGCTAAAGCTGGCTTTGAGGTAAAAGATGGAAAGAATGGTGCTGAGTGGAAATTGAAGTAAAGAATGTTTGATAAATTGATTGTTGAAATCGTAGATGAGGATAAAATAACTTGTCGCTCTTCTAAAAATGAGAAAGTATCCTTAGATATTGAAGGACTGGTAGCTCAGTTTGAGGTGGGAGACGAAATCGTTTATGCAGAGCAGGGTTTTTACGATATCTATCGAAACGATGAGGTAGTAGGTGGATTGTCTAATCTTTTTACTCGCTTGATTAAATGACAGCAATCAATATAGAAGAGGCGCTAGAGTTTCTCGCAACTCCCGAAAAACGTGACTTCCTGCCATACTTTTTCAAAACAGGAAAAGGTCAGTATGGTGAAGGAGACAAATTTCTTGGAGTTGTAGTTCCAGATACACGCAAAGTGGCTAAGGCATATTTAGATCTATCATTTGAGGAGTTGACA
>JASLEN010000049.1 GCA_030151105.1 Dysgonomonas sp. | reverse complement strand
CACAATTTAAGTCTTGTTTTGTCAAGCCTTTTCCACGCTGCAAGCCCTTACTTTGCAATAGGTTATTAAACCACTGATAGTATAATAATTTAAATATATAAAAGTCATGAAAACAAATTTGAATATTCCAGCACCTTTAAGCCTGAAAGAGCGTGACCGCCGTTGGCAGATAGCGCGCACTATCATGCAGAAGAACGATTTAGATACGCTTATCGTGTATGGCGATAGGGAATCGGCAGCACCAGCTCCATTTTGTGTAGATCACTATTTTACGAATGACAGACTTGGCTCCGTGGTTGTTTTCCATCAAGATAAGGCACCAGTAGTGATAACTTTTGCATCCATGATGATTGCTGACCACATGCAAGCACAAATGCGTGGCGACCAACAATGGATAAGCCCTGAACAAATCTATGTAGGAAAAACAGGAGAAAACATTGGACGAATGCTGAAAGTAATAGGTGTATCCGAAAACCCCAAGATTGGTATAATAGGTTTAGAACCATATCCTCCATTCTATTTCGATGGTGCATTGCCACATCGCACATGGAAAGGTATTATGGAAGCTTTCTCAAATGCCATTCTTAAACCTGTATTCCTAGATTTCTTCAAGCTAGCATCTGTAAAAAGTGAAGAAGAACTTGCTTTAGTGCGTCACGCTGCCAATATTGGCGAGGCTATGAGTGAGGCAATGCGAGCTATCATCAAGCCAGGAGTAAATGAAGCAGAAATTGCAGCGGCTATCACTTCCAAGTGTATTTCGATGGGTGGTTTTACAGCAGAAATATTGAT
Organism: Dysgonomonas sp.; assembly: GCA_030151105.1. Lineage (GTDB taxonomy): Bacteria > Bacteroidota > Bacteroidia > Bacteroidales > Dysgonomonadaceae > Dysgonomonas. The sequence continues at coordinate 4,681 of JASLEN010000049.1, read as the reverse complement.
GGGCTCTGGACCAGAATACATTGCATGGGGACCACCTGCTTGGCAATATCGTTCGCAGGCTCCACGTATTATTCAAGAGGGAGATATTGTGCTATCTGAAATTTTTGCTTTGTATGGGATGTATGAAACACAACATCAGGCAGCAGTGGCTGTTGGAAAGATTCATCCAAACTTAGAACGTGCCGCTCAAGTGGCTCGTGAGTGCTACAAAATAGGAGTAGATAAATTGAAAGAAGGCGTCACCTTTGGCGAAGTTGTAGATGCTATGGAAAAGCCTCTATTAGATTCTAAGGGATGGCACGTACACCCTCTGATACACAGCATCAACCCTTATGGCCCAATTGGCTTTGGTACAGCTCCTGGTATAGAAGTTCTACCACAAGCTAAGCGTTATGGGAATGTAGGTAGATTACCTAATCCTGGTCGTGATATTGTGCTACAAGCAGGGATGTGTTTTGCCTTCGAGCCCAATTGTGCCTTTGGTAATCACTTAGCTAATATTGGAGGAACGGTAGTTGTAGGCAAAGATGGAGGTGTTGAGTTGAACGAAAATTCTACTCGTTTGATGAGAGCAGAGTATTGAAATTATATTTTGAATATGCTATAGAAAAGATGCAAGTTTGGACTAATTAGCGAGTTTAATGGTACATGCGAATTTCCCAGATACTTTCAGTCCGATGGCGAAAGAAAACTGCGAATGGATGATGATTTTAGCAATCTCATATATTGTAGAGCAAGTAGGAACTATATGCCCCTTGTTTAGCACTCAAAGTGATGTAGAGTGAAATTTGTAAAAAGCTAAGGGCTTATCCTTAGCTTTTTTGTATCTTGAGAAGCGAATAAAGAATACCAATAAACTCTTAATCTACTACCAATGCAAAAAACACTATACTATAGTCTGCTAGCTGTTTTGCTATTTACTATTACGACCGCTTGTGATAGCAATAATGAAAATGAATATATTGATATTCCTCGTCAGCCACAACACGACGAAATAAAAATGATATTCAATGCTACTTCCGAAAACCCTGAAGCTTTTTTCTATTTTGTATCTGACAATGGAATAATAGACTGGGGTGATGGGCATAAGTCTACAGCACGAGATGTAGATAGCAATAAACGATTACATCATCAATATGAGAAAAATAGAGAGTATGTAATTACCATCACTGTGAATGAAGATATAATAACGTTCCGAAATTTTTCAGGTGGTGGATTATCTGACTTTAAGGAAGAGAGTATTTGTTTGTATGAAGAAATTAAGATTGGATCTGCTGTAAAAATACAAGAACTCTACTTACAATCCTCAGGAGTGAAAAAAATTAGTACTGAAGGTAGACAAAGTATTGATCGAGTTAATTTACTATTAGGTGATGAACAATGGAATTTCTCAATGATAGATGCAAAGAGTTTATCTATCTATGCAATCTACAATAATGATTTGGATATTAAAGAATTGACGGCTGGACATCTTTCAATTATCGTCAAAGATAAAATCAACTATGTTTCTGTAACTTCATGTGATAATCTTGAAACACTTTCGCTTTCAACTAAGGTTTTCTCTAAAGCTACCATTAACAATCTATTGGTTAATCGTTTGCCAAAACTTAATGATTTGCGTTTATATGCTTTGGCAGGTAGAGATGCAAAATTCACAGATTTGCCTCAACTAGAGCTTGTTATCCTGAATGCAGTAGATTATGAAACCATAGATATGACGAATAGTCAACAGTCATCAGTAGAAATGTCTTTAAAAGCAGAGGGTATTAGTGTTTCAAAATCATTGAAGCTAAGCAAGCAACTTGCCACTCTATATATTGACAATAGGAAGTTTGACTTGAAAGACGATATTCAGAAAATAGATTTGAGCATCTGTACAGAATTAAAACAAGTTGATATTTATAATCTTAATAGCTTGCACAACCTTAATTTTTCAAGAAACAACAAGAGACTGGAGAGCCTGATTCTTAAATATGTTTCTAGTCTTAACTCATTGGATTTTGGTGAGTGTAAGAATATAGAATACGTAGAGGTAGAATATGCGGATATTCTATCTAATGTAAAATTTAGTGTCAACAATGAATTACTGCGTGATGCTAAATTTCAATATGCAAATTTCACAGAAGCTAGCTGTATTGATATGATAAATACTTTGCCTAACTTCCCTATCCCAAACATTCCCACAGTCAATCGACGACGACTATCAATAAGAAATAATACTCCAAGTTTGAAAGATAATCAAGAAGTTATGGAGGCTATCAAAGGGGTGCATCCCAATTGGGTTTCTTTTGTTGAATAAATCAAAGAATGAAAAATCGGTTTGCTTCTTTTCCGCTTAGGCTCATGAAAGAAGCGAGCCGTAATATTTACGGCTCATTAACTTTTAAATCATTCTTTGCTACATACCAACTATCCCGATAATTATTGCCTACGAAGCTAAACACACCACTTTCGCCACACTCTTGGGCAAACTGCTTGGCTTGCCAAATGGATGGGAACTCGCCAAGCAATCTGAACCCAATATATAATCTATAAGTATCTGTTTTCATGCGACTAAACGTTTTTCTATTTGTACTAGATTGTCATTCACTAAATTAATTATTTTATCGTGGTACTCGGTTTGTGTGTTGCATACTCCTCTTGATTGTAGCACTTTGAGTTGTGAGATAGATACTTCAATCGTTTCTATTTTCTTACCATCGATGCAAGCCGAAAAGATGAACGAATCATCCTTTGAGATGTAACTACCAACACAATGGTGCATCAGTTTACCCTCTGTGATTATCTCGGCAACACTTTCTTACATGAATCTGTATCTGTCCATCTGAAAAAGCCAATCCAAAGAATTTACCTTTCACTTCTTTGAAAGCACCTTCTTTGTCTAAGTGCTTTTGTATTTCAGCCTTTGCCTCTATCTTGACGCGTTTAGTCATATATCTATCATGTTTTTTATGTAAATCACTAGGGCAAACATATTGTGCATTATACAAGTCCTTACCCATAAATTGAAGATTGTCAATATAATCACACCACATTATCGCATCGTCAATCTTATAATTGTTTCTCAAGCAAATGCGAATAGATGCCCAATATTTGTCGATGTTTTTTTCCCATCCCACATCTAAAATGCGTTTTAATAAATCGGTTTGGTTGGCTTTTAAGAGGGTTTCAGCTCTGCTGTCAGATAACAAAGTTTTGAATAATTGTAAAGGTTTTTGTCCTAACCAATCTTTAGTTATACCTGCACGTTTCAATTCTGTTATAAGTCTTTGTCTTGGATAGATAACACCTATATTAATTCTATTGTAAACATCATTTTCTTTTCTCAATTCTAGTGGGGTATGGAATATCCATGAATCATAATACATAGTTCCCATAATTTGTCGAAGTCTTAGCTATTATAGTTAGAGTACTACAACTTATTGAAAGGCCTCATTCAAAGAACATCGCTATAGAAAAACACCTATGCAGACTTGGAATAAAAGCATCTATCTGACAAGAGTTATTCATTTTCAAATCATCAGCAACGCCTTGAACCTCTATCTCTGTCCAGAAGAAAAGGAAACGAGCAATGAGGTGAGCAACTCGCTAGCGATAACTAGACTGAATGGAATGACCAAGGGGGGGCGAAAAATCGCCGCTAACATCATTCCCATTCCAAGAGATGATGATTTAGAAAGCCCAAATACACATCACTAAAATTTGCTCAACTGTCAGATCTAGTAATAAACTTTTACATATAAATATTCCGCTTAAATTCATCTTCTCTTTGCTGTTGTTCATCTCTCTAAGAATGCATTCTGTCTGTAAGTTCATTTTAGATACAAGTTATTGATATTCTTTGTTTTTACTTTGCATTGGATTTTAACTAAGCAAAATATGAAACAACGAATTTTATTAACAGCAATGATGGCAGTTCTTTTCTGTTCAAATGTTTTCTCACAAATAGAACTCAAGACTCAGTATCTAGCTCCACGTCGCTACGAGAATAATGATCATAAAAAAACAAGTGGCTATGGCTCTAGTATGAGTACTACACTCGACGCTCGTTCTCTTATCAAAGTGCAGCCAAGTAAATATATGTCTCCTAACCTTTGGTTTATGACTCTGAGTACTTCTTATACCTCTCTTCACAATTCTCGAGAAGCCAAGGCAGTTCTACCTAATGAAATATCGTCATTCGATTTGGGGGCTCAACACATTCGTCCTCTTAGAGATAATCTAACGTTGGTATCTGGTATATCGGCTGGAGTGTACTCTACACATACAAACTTTAAAGATCTCAGGAGTCATAATGTTATAGGAACTATTTACGGATCTCTTGTTTGGGATCTAGGGAATGGACTAGAGTTGGGTATGGGGACTGTCATCAACAATGCACTTAAGTATCCAGTACCTATTCCAGCACCTTATGTAAAATGGTATCGTCAGTTTGGTCGTGGTTTTATTGTAGACATTGATGTAAGCTATAAACCTAAGTTTGCTTTTGGCTATAAATTCTCCGATAAGGCTAAAATTTCAATAGTCAATCGCCCTATTCGTTATTATGGTTATGACAAAGAAAATGGCAAAGATAAGTTATTTGAACATGCTTATGTTACTGTAGCTGTTGAACCCGAATTTACCTTTGGCAATGTATCTATCCCCATAAGTATAGGAGGAAACTTTGCACGAGTTGACC
>JASLEN010000006.1 GCA_030151105.1 Dysgonomonas sp. | reverse complement strand
TGTGTCTCATATCTCTTCCCTCTATTTTGGAAACAAGATATTCTACCTCAGGGAATAGTTTGCTGTTATATGTTGGTGATCCAATGATTAGTCCTTTGTATTTGAATATATCACGAATGATGTAAGAGTGCTCACGTTTTGATACATTATGAAGAATAACTTCTTTAATGCCTTGTTGAGCCAACTCATAAGCAATAGTCTCGGCCATTTGCTCAGTATTTCCGTACATACTACCATATGCAATAACTACACCTTCGTCTCCTTCATAGCGACTAAGTTTGTCGTAGATAGAAACTACTTTTTGGATGTGTTCCTTTTGCGTCCATACGGGACCGTGTGTAGAACATATAAAATCAATCGGTACGTTTTGGAACTTTTCTAATGCTCTTTGTACTGGACCTCCAAATTTGCCTACTACGTTAGAATAATAGCGAATCATTTCATCATAGTAGCGTTCTGGATGTATAGTGGTGTCAGTAATTCCACCATCTAATGTACCAAACGTTCCGAATGCATCTCCCGAAAATACAATTTTATCTGTAGTTTCGTATGTCATCATTGTTTCAGGCCAGTGCACCATTGGTGTAAGGTAGAAACGGAGATTGTGTTTTCCTAAAGATAGCTCTTCTTGGTCTGCAATGATTTTTACATTCTCAGTAATACCATGAAAGCCTTCTACCATATCCGCAGTACGTCTGTTCCCTACTATCTGAACATTAGGATATTTGTTTTTTAGCAAGCCCAAAGATCCTGAATGGTCAGGCTCCATGTGGTTGATTACAATATAATCGAGTGCACGTCCATTGAGCGCAATTTCTAGTTTCTGAAGAAATAGATCGGAATAACAGATATCAACCGTATCAAATAGGGCTGTTTTTTCATCTACTATCAAATACGAGTTATAAGATACACCTTTTGGAATAGGCCACAGATTCTCAAACAAATGTTTGGTTCTGTCATTAAGACCAACATAAAAAAGGTCTTTCTTTATTTCAATTGGTTTTAGCATTTTAAATTATATATAATGTATAATAGTTATTTTTTTATTGTTTCTTCTTTAGATTTCAGTGCATTCCATATCAAATAAAATGCCCATAGAACAAATGGGATACTCAGTATCTGTCCCATGTTTAGGATCATATCCACTTCAAAGTCTTCTTGCACATTCTTGATGCTTTCGATAAATATGCGAGAGCCAAAAATACCAATAAGAGACACTCCTAATATGAGTCCGACTTTCTCTTTAGCATTTGTTTTCCAATATAAATACATCCCTACTAAAAAGGTAATGATATAAATCAGAGCTTCATATATTTGAGTAGGATGACTAGGAAGTGCTCCTGCTGCATGCCAAGCTGGATCTTTCAAAAAGTTGAATCCCCAAGGCAATGTTGTATGTCCTCCATATATTTCAGAGTTCATCAAGTTGCCCAATCGGATACTTGCCCCACCAATAGCTACACCCACTACGAGTCTGTCTAGCATCTTGATACACATTGGGTTTGACTGATAGATGAACGAAACCAAAACTCCAATAGATAAGCCCATTATAATGGATCCAAGCATTGTTGTATTTGTCATATCTACAATGCTAAATGGTTCATTTAGATTTAGAAGAGCGTGTCCAATGCGTCCTACTACCATTCCTGCTAATGCAGCTATACCAATTTGCTTCCAGTTGATTTTCTTCTTTGTCACTTTCAACGAGAAAAGGCATATACCAGTAACCATACCTATAGCTCCTCCATGACTAGCAAGTCCTCCTTCCCAAATCTTGAAAAGCTCAAGAGGGTTTGACAGATAGTACACAGGATCATAAAAAAGACAATGCCCAAGACGTGCACCTATTATCAAGGAAATGAGGATATACATGAAGAAAGAATCAAACCAATCTTCAGGGTATTTCTCATTCTTAAACATTTTGTACACAACAAGCGCCGTAAGAGCAACTCCTGTTGACCACAGAACTCCATACCATCTGATTTCTAATCCAAGAATAGATAAAGCGGTATGGTCTGCCGACCAGTCAATAGAAGTAAGTAGGTCTATCATAAGACTTTCAATTTTGTTTAGATATTATTGAGGACGCAAATATAATAACAAAACGACTCATTTATACTCTCTTTTAACAATTTGTTGCATCAAATAGCTGCTTTAGCAAAATGCGCAACTAAAGTACAAATATCTTTAGTATTTGACAAGTATTATTTAAAATGTTTCTAAATAGTGGTCGGTGAACATGATATGTGAATTTTCGGTGATTTTTTGTCTCTAGAAATTTCGTTTATTCCTACTCTTTTTCATAACTTTAGAGAAGAAAGGGCTAACTAGCTACTTTTGGGAAAAGCAACAACCTGAATTTATAATAAATGGAAATGGCAGCACAGACTAAAACGAGAACAAATTATTTGAATTTTGATAGGTCGAGAATGGTCAACCTAGAGTATTCTCTCGATAGGGAGATTCTAAGAACAAATCGAAGAGGCGCCTATCATTGTACTAGTATTGCAGAGTGTAATACTCGAAAGCAACATGGACTATTGGTAGTGCCTGTTCCCCAATTAGGCAATACTAATCATGTTTTGTTGTCATCGTTTGGAGAGACGATAATTCAGCATGGAGCCGAATTTAATATGGGAGTCAATAAGTACGATGGAAATCATTTTAGTCCTCAAGGGCATAAGTATATTCGAGAATTTACGTGCGACACTATTCCAAAGCTAGTTTATAGAGTGGGGGGAGTCGTGTTTTCGAAAGAGAAAATGTTTTCGTTAGAAAATAATACAATTTATATACGCTATACGCTCTTGGAGGCGCATTCAGCCACTACCATTCGATTCAATCCTTTTTTGGCTTTCAGAGAAATCAATCAATTGACGCAAGAGAATCTGGTAGCCAATCATGGATATAAGGAGGTGAAGAACGGAATTAGTATGTGTATGTACACAGGCTATCCTAACCTCTATATGCAGTTTAGCAAATCTGAGATCAAATTCAATTTTAATCCTAAGTGGTATAAGGGTATAGAGTATATCCGAGACATGGAGGATGGACTTCCTTACAAGGAGGATTTATATGTGCCAGGTTATTTTGAAATGCCCATCAAGAAGGGCGAAACAATTATATTTTCGGCAAGCGATACGCCAGCTGATGATGTGGAAGATTTACCCGATTTGTTTGAACGAGGGATTGCTAGACGTACTCCACGTTCTTCATTTTACAATTGTTTGAAAAACTCAGCACAGCAATTCTATTATCGACCTGCTGAAAATGAAACATATATTCTCAACGGATATCCTTGGGGAACGGTTACTGCTAGAGAGCAGTTTATGGCTTTGGAGGGAGTGACACTTAGCATAGGAAAATGCGATGTGTGTGAATCTGTGCTAGATACGTCCATACCTGTGATAAAGGCTTTTATGCAAGAAAAATGGATAGATACGCCAATCAAAGGAATAGATGAGCCAGATGTGCTATTGTGGTTTATCCGTTGTTTGTGGCGTTTTAAAGACTATCGTCCTGAGCGTTTTGAAGAGAAATATAAAGACTTAATGTCTGAAATAATTGATTATATATTAGACAATAAACACCCAAGATTAAAAGTGGCAGGCAATATGCTTTTGCATACAGATGGTAGGTTTCAACCAGCAAGTTGGATGAATGCTATGCAGAACGGTGCCCCATTAGTGCCTCGCACTGGTTATTTGGTTGAGGTCAATACATTTTGGTACAATGCTCTTAAATTTAATGAAGATATTGCTCGTGAATATAAACGATACGAATATGCAGAGAAGATAAGTCAGATAGCGGAAAAGGTAAAGGACTCATTTGTTGAAACTTTTCTCAATAGCTCAGGTTATCTTTTTGACTTTGTAGATGGGTATAATGCAGATTGGACAGTTCGTCCAAATATGTTGTATGCTATTTCTACTAGCTATCCATTGTTGGATAAACGAAGTTCGAAAGTGGCTCTTGATTTTGTAACAAGAGAGTTATTGATGAGCAAAGGATTGAGGACAAAAAGTCCCAAGAGCGGAGGTTTTGCCCCTCGATACGAAGGTTCGTATGATGAAAAAACTTACGCTGCATTTAATGGAGTGGCACGTACTTGGCTGATAGCTCCTTATCTCGAAG
>JASLEN010000439.1 GCA_030151105.1 Dysgonomonas sp. | reverse complement strand
CTACATATCAAGATTTAATAATCATTAAACTCTTACATCATATGAAAACACACGAATATCAAGCCAAGAATTTATTTTCGACCTATGGCATTCCTGTTGAGAAATACATTCTTTGCCACAATGCAGAGGAGGCTTTGCAAGCCTACAAGCAATTAGGCATTGAGACGGTGGTCGTAAAATCACAAGTTTTGACTGGAGGACGAGGTAAAGCAGGAGGAGTCAAGTTAGCTAAGAATAGTACAGAGGTATCGTCATATACCAAAGACATACTCAACTTAACAATCAAAGATTATCCTGTAGAAAAGGTAATTATCAGCGAAGCCGTTGATATCAAGACTGAATTCTATATCAGTTATACAATAGACAGAAACACCAAGTCTGTAATATTAATAATGAGTGCAGAAGGCGGAATGGATATTGAGGAAGTTGCAGAAAAGACTCCCGAAAAGATTCATCGTTTTGCAATAGATCCATTTATAGGTGTACCCGATTACTTAGCGAGAAAGTATGCTTACAAGCTCTTCAATGAGATTGATTTAGTAAATCAAGCAGCAGCAATACTACAAAAACTCTATCAACTATTTATTGACAAAGACGCTTCATTGGCAGAGATCAATCCTCTGGTAATGACAGGAGATCGGAAACTAATGGCTATAGATGCCAAAATGGTATTTGACAACAATGCAATGTTTCGTCAACCAGACATTCTCGCTCTATTTGAACCCACTGAGGAAGAAAAAGTAGAGGCGTATGCCAAAGAAAAAGGGTTTAGCTACGTACATCTTGGGGGCGAAATAGGCTGTATGGTTAATGGTGCTGGATTGGCAATGGCTACCATGGATATGATAAAACTATACGGGGGCAACCCTGCCAACTTTCTAGACATTGGAGGAAGTTCCAATCCTACAAAAGTAATTGATGCTATGAACCTCCTTTTGAAAGACAAAGAAGTGAGAGTGGTGCTAATAAATATCTTTGGAGGAATTACCCGTTGCGACGATGTTGCCAGAGGCTTATTAACAGCTTTTGAAGAAATAAAAAGTGCTATCCCTGTCGTAGTTCGCCTCACTGGAACAAATGAGAAGGAAGGTCGTGCGCTACTAAAGGGTACACACTTCCATGTTGCAGAAACGATGAGCGAAGCAACTCGTATGGCTGTAGAGTTTTCAAAACAATAGTTTCCACCCTAAAAAATCGAAAGACATGAGCATACTTATAAATAATTCGACCAGACTGATAGTACAAGGTATTACAGGTAGAGATGGAAGTTTTCATACTCAAAAAATGCTAGAGTATGGAACAAATATTGTGGGAGGAACTACTCCAGGCAAAGGAGGCACAAGCATACATGGCGTCCCCGTATTTAATACTGTACAAAAAGCCGTAGAGAAAACAAAAGCCAATACTTCCATTATTTTTGTACCAGCCCGTTTTGCAGCTGACGCAATAATGGAAGCCGCCGATGCAGGAATAAAACTTATTATCTGTATAACGGAAGGCATCCCTACAATAGACATGGTCAAAGCCTACAGGTTTACACAACTCAAAGGAGCACAACTAATAGGAGCCAATTGCGCTGGAGTAATCTCTCCAAGTCAATCTCTTGTTGGCATTCTCCCCGAAATGATCTTCAAAAAAGGAAAGATTGGAGTCATCAGCCGAAGTGGCACTCTAACTTACGAAGTAGTCTATCAACTCACTTCTAATGGAATGGGGCAATCCACAGCAGTAAGTGTAGGAGGTGATCCTGTGGTAGGTCTATACTTTCAAGACTTATTACAACTTTTTCAAGACGATCCAGATACAGACGCCATAGTTATGATAGGCGAGATAGGAGGCAATGCTGAAGAGCTTGCTGCTGAATATATAAAAGAGCATATCTCGAAACCTGTGGTAGGCTTCATTGCAGGAAAAACTGCACCAGCTGACAAACAAATGGGACATGCAGGAGCAATCATTTCTCGAGGAGCGGGAACAGCAGAAGAAAAGACAAAAGCATTGAAAGATGCAGGTGTGAAAGTAGCAAATGAGCCTTCCGAAGTATTTACACTAGTCTCTCAAGCTCTAAATCTATAATTAAACTATATATATAGAGCCTGTTCGTCTCTGAACAGGCTCTATTATTAAATCAGCAACTACTGACTAATTTCTCAGAAACCAATTTGCAAGCCCGCAGAAACATGAGGCGCTATTTGAAAATAGTAGCTCTTGTCATCAAACATACTCTTCAGACTTCTACTCGAGATTTCTGCTGGTCGCATAGCACTTATACCCATTGTGATAGGAATTGCAACACGTTTACTTAGTCTTATCTCAGGACGTAAGCCAACTATCATATATTGATGTGAAAATATTTTATCCTTCCCCTCTTGCTCCAAAAGCGCCATTTGTCCACTCATTTCGGCAACAAGATTCAAACGAATAGTTTTGTTAAAATCATAATTCACGGATAAAGCTAATCCTTCCATCAGTGAGATTTTAGCTCCAAATCGTCCTTGTGTGACCCAGTTTAAGTATATCGCAGGAAACGCCATAGGAAAACCAAACGAATTGTTGAGGGCTATACCTCCTCCTAACTGGAGTGTAGGACTGAAATGATGGATAAAGATAATACTTCCACTAGCAAGCATATTCTTAAACCTTATTTCGGAGAATCTTGTACTAGGCATAAAGACTCCTCCACCAATACTTGCCATCATAGACCACTTGGTACTCAAAGGTCTTAAATGATTTAAACTCAATCCCAGATTCATTATTTCATCAATAACTAGAGGTTCTGTAAAGTTCGAATTATTGAGATTAGCATATGCACCTCCAGCACTTATTGACCACATAGTGGGACGTTTTTTGCGATCTATCTTAGTTGATAAAGGAATATTTATACCTCCTTGATACACCATTGCCGAACCCTTGCTGTTGCCCACTCGTTCGTCCTTGTCTCCTTTATTGGTACGATATTGTGATTTGCCAAAATATTCTGTTTTCAAGGATATTTGAGCTTGGCTTTGTATATAAAAAACACTTGTTAGAACACATAAGAGTAATAGTCTCATAAATCTGGATGTTATATAAATTAAGAACTTTAATATTATCTTGATGTTGCAAAAGTGATGAGAAACTTAGAAAGAGGAAAAACATTTTGATAATTGGCATCTTACTTTTGATGCTTGGTAATGCTACTGTACTTTAATCATTTATCTTTGCTGAATGAAAATGAATCACGTAAAATACAATAACTGGATTGTAACTTCTATCTGGATATTAATGCTCGCTGTTTTTTGGGTACAATACAGAGAGAGTATGAACGAGCTAGAGGCTCTTCTTTTATCTGTTGGGATAGTTGGACTTGCATATCCTTTGACTACTTATCTGAGCAAAAACTTGCTACGAAAAGCTATGGATAATAATGACATACCTAAATTTATCATTCAGTTTTTAGTCATCACTCTAATCTATTCACTCTGTATTCCTCTTGTTATTAAATCTCTTCACTTGTTGGAAGTAGAGGGTGTATTCTCTCCTTCCAATTACATAGAACGGTGGAATAATTCTAATTCTGGTTTTTGGAGTGTATTACTTGCATCTCTACTTATCAACCTCAGTTTCTGCGGACTAAGTTTTTTTGAACAAAACATTAGACTACAAAAGGAATTAGCCGATTCTAGTCTTCAAATACTTCAAGCACAAATCAATCCACACTTCATGTTCAACGTATTAAACCACGTAAATATCTTGATACGAAAAGAGCCCGAATTGGCGTCCTCTGTCCTAGTCCAATACACTAATATACTTCGCTATCAATTGTACAATGCCCAAAAAGATGCTGTGAGCATCAAGCAGGAAGTCGATTTTCTAAAAGATTTTATAGACATTGAGTCTATGAGATGGAAAAACACATTGGATGTGCAATGCACTTGGAATGTAGAAGATGAAACACTTACATTTTCGCCTTTGCTGCTCATTACATTTGTAGAAAATGCCTTCAAGCATGTTTCACGTTCTAAAACCGAGAAAGGATATGTACATATTGATCTAAAGCAAAAAGGAAAGACTTTGGTATTGTCTGTCGAAAACTCAAAGTACGCAGATAATATTTCTGCAAAAAAGGAGGAATCTGGCATTGGGCTAGAAAACATAAAGAAAAGATTGAGCATTCTTTACACAAATAAGTATGACTTATTCATAAACGATTCGGAAGTTTCCTATCTTACCGTCCTCACGCTTAAACTTTGAAACAATGACAAATCTAACAACAAAATTAACAAACTCTAAGATGAGATGCTTAATAGTAGATGACGAAGAAAATGCAATAGATGGCATCGTGGACTATCTGGAAGATATAGGTTCTTTTGAAGTTGTAGGCACATGTCTATCAGCATTAGAAGCTATGGAGGTTTTGAAAAAAGAATCTGTCGATTTAATGTTCCTTGATATCAATATGCCAAGATTAACAGGGCTCGAATTATTAGAAACCCTGCTAAATCCGCCTCTAACGATATTGACAACCGCCTATTCTGAATTTGCATTAGAAGGTTATCGCTTGAATGTGGTTGACTACCTGTTGAAACCCTATACATTTCAGCGTTTTGTGCAAGCTACACAAAAAGCAGTCGATTTATTTCAAACTAATGTGATATTAGAGAATCCAGAAAATAAAGATACTGCGAACATGTATATTCGTCAAGGAGATTCGTATCAAAAGATAAATAGTGAGGAGATTTTATTTGCAGAATCTATGCAGAATTATGTAAAGCTATATTTGACAAAAGGTAAGACTTACGTTATTCACCAGACAATGACCTCATTAGAAGAAATATTTTCTAAACAACACTTTTTCAGAATACACAATTCTTACTTAGTCAATGTGAGCCATATTGACAAGGTGAGTGGAGGACGATTATTTATTGGTGAAAAAGAGCTACCTATTTCAAGACATAGACGAGAAGAGTTTCTCAACTCTACAGTTTACAAAGGATTGATTAGTAAATAAAGCGTAGGCTTTCTACAGATATTCTTACTACTTTTATACAAAAAGGAAATGTTATAATGATGCAAACACGCTCTAGAGTATATTCAAAAAAGGAAGAGTTGGCTAATAGCCTTTCTCATGCACTTGGTATAATTATTGGGATTGGGGCTGCAATTCTCTTTTTCACCACAGAGAGCATTGTGTCTAGCCCATGGGCTATTGTATCTATCATAATCTACCTTGTGGGAATGCTAAGTAGCTATCTTACTTCCACTTGGTATCACGCAACCACAGAAAACAATAGAAAACGAACACTCCAGAAATATGATCACGCTGCTATTTACCTACATATAGCAGGCACATATACCCCTTTTGCTCTTGTCACCCTCAGGGAAGATGGATTATGGGGATGGGGATTATTCTCGTTCATTTGGTTAGCAGCTATAATTGGAGTATTAATAAGTTTTCGCAAATCTGGAAAACATAGTTATATCGAAACAGCCTGCTACGTAATCATGGGATGTGCCATTTTTGTAGCATTCAAACCATTGATTGACAATCTGAATAGTATCGATAAAATAGAATCAATCTATTGGCTAGTGGGAGGTGGAGTTTCATACATTGTAGGTGCTGTATTCTATTCATTAGCTAAGGTTAAGTATATGCACACTGTATTCCACTTCTTCGTATTGGGTGGCAGTATTTGTCATATAATAGCAATATATATTGCATTGTGAAATGCTAAATTTTTGTCAACTTCTTTTTGAGATTCTAGTCCTAATAATTTCATTGCGTTAACTATCTCATAATTGTCAAGTGTCAGGTTATTGTCATGAAAGAAGCTGTATTTAATCAAAAAATCAGCATCCTTTTGTTTCAACGCATGCATTATCGAATCGTAGCCTGGGCTTACTTCATTCGGCGAAGAATAAGAAATATTTTTCGATAGCATCGAAAACGATAATGCTCCAATACATAAAAGTTACTTCCAAATCGAAAATTGAAGGAAGGAAAAAGAAAAAATTGCTTATATTTTTTACGACCTTGCTCTTTAGAGTTGAATGAAATTGAAACTTATCCTTATCTTGTATCTGCATTTGATACAAAAAAGAAAAAAACGTAAACATGTCTAGCCGCATAAACTCAAACGATGAAGCATTTGAAACTCTGTTTGTGAAAAACAGAGGCAAGTTTACCTTTTTTGCTAAAAATTACTGTAGAGATGAATTTGTTGCTGAAGACATTGTAGTTGAGAGTTTTCTCTATTATTGGAATAATAAAGAGAGGTTAGCAGATCACACCAACATTGAGGCATATATATTGACAACTATAAAAAATAAATGTTTAAACTTTTTAAAGCAACAACAAATTCATAATGAAGCAATAGAACAAATACAAAAAGTAGAAACATGGGAGTTGAACTTTAGGATAGCATCGCTAGAAGCTTGTGAGCCCCAAAAGCTATATTCAGAAGAAATACAAGGCTTGGTGAACAAAGCACTAGAATCATTACCATTGCAGACTAGAGATATCTATGTTAGAAGTAGGAATCTAAATCAATCACACAAAGAGATTTCTGATGATTTGAAGCTTTCCACAAAATCAATAGAATATCACATCAGTCAGGCTCTAAAAATTATTAGAGTTGCTCTAAAAGATTATTTGTTTATAATAATCGCCACATTGGTAAAATGTATATTTTAGGAATCCAATTGAAAAAACCGCTTAAGTTTGGTCATTTCTGTCATTTAAGCTATATTGCTTGTAGTAAATAATACTTAAAAATGTTGCAACAACTCTGGATAAGCAATAGGGATTGTTTTTTATAAAAAATGAATCCATTGAAGACTCTTATTATATAGTGAAATACTCAAAAAGGATAGCAAAATGAAAAAGTTTTTTGTTGAGAGTCTGAAAGTTACTATTGTTGCTTTTATTACTATAATGGGAATTGTTTATTTTCTTGAAACGCCTGAAAATCCGTCCGTAAAAACAAATATTATAACAGTACCAGCAGGGCAGCGAGTTGATCTAAGACTGTCTGATGGAAGCCTAGTTTCCCTGAATGCAAAATCTACCATTGAGTACCCAGCAACTTTTTCAACAGATACAAGAGAAGTTAGAATCGAAGGTGAAGCATACTTTGATGTAGCTCACAACTCAAAAACACCATTTGTGGTGCATACACAAGAGTTTGATATTGAAGTTTTGGGTACAAAGTTTAATGTAGAAGCTTACCCCAATTCAGATAAATTCTATACGTCTTTGTTAGAAGGAGCTGTGAAGGTGACCAGAAAAGATGGCAAAGGACAAAGTGTTAAATTAATCCCCAACCAAGAAGTTTATTTAAAAGAGGGACAGTTGGTTAAAGCATCAATTACTGAGCATGATCAATTTCGATGGAAAGAAGGGCTAATCAGCTTTAGAAATATTCATTTCAAGGATTTGATGAAACGTTTGGAGAAATATTATGATGTGCGCATTGTCGTAAGCAATAACACTCTAGATAACTATGTATGTAGCGGTAAATTGCGAATTGCTGATGGACTAGATAATGCATTGAATATTTTACAAAAAGACGCAAAATACTCTTACACTAAAAGCAATGATAAAGCTACTATTTATATAAAATAAGTTGACAAACACACATTGGATACAAGGATAGAATTTCATTTTCAATTTTAGTATAAAAAAGATACCGACAAGTGTGGGGCACTTATCGGTATCGGGGGCTAACACCAATTCAAATATTTAAGTATCATCCCAAGTTGATAGAGTTTACTATCAATATATCTTGTATCTTCTTACTATCTTTCTAAGATACTGCAATATAAGTATTTTAAAACTTATATCAACACTAATTCATCATTAAAACGAGCCCTATATCTCCCTCTTAATCAACAGTTCGCACAATAAAGTTGAAAAAAGTTTAATTTTTGTTTAGGGATACCTCTTCTTCGATTGCTATATATGTAGAACCCTATTATAAATTAAGCTAGAATAGATTAGCTAATGGATCAAAATATTATTTATAAGTTTTTTGAAGGTAACACTTCCTCAGAGGAAAATACAGCAATCTATAATTGGCTGCAAGAGTCTTCCGAAAATGAACTTATACTGATGCGTGAACGTAAATTGTTTGATGCTATGATAGTGTCTGATGGCCTAGAAATAGAAGCGAAAAAGCCATACTCTAAGATAAAACGATTGAAAAATAATAGGTTTGTTCTTGAATTAACAAAAGTTGCAGCTGTGGTTGCAATAACTCTTATTGGAGCATTTATTTTCAAATATTTGAAACAAGAAGAGCTAAATCCGATGACGAATATTGTCAGTGTACCTTCAGGACAGAGAGTGAATCTGAGACTATCTGATGGAACAGAAGTATGGATTAATGCCAAAACTAGAGTTGAATATCCAACTAAGTTTTCGAATCAAAGTCGTGAAGTCAAAGTAGAAGGTGAAGCATATTTTGATGTCGCTCACAACAAAGAGATTCCTTTTCTTGTGTTTGCAAATCAATTTAAGATAAAAGTATTAGGGACAAAGTTTGATGTTGTTTCATATCCCGATTCCAATGAGTTCTCAACTTCACTTTTAGAAGGATCAGTAGAAGTTAGTGATCAACAGAAAGAACAGTCTGTGGTGCTAGAAGTTAACCAAATGGTAGATTTGAATGATGGCGAATTACAGAAGCTATCAGTAACAGATTTCGATCAATTTAGTTGGCGAGAGGGGTTAATTCGATTTAAGGATTTAAATTTTAAAGATTTAATGAAACGCTTTGAAAAGTGCTTTGATGTAAAGATTGTTATCAACAATAAGAACTTGGAAAACTATCTATGCAGTGGGACACTTCGTATTGCTGATGGATTAGATAGTGCCTTGAATATATTGCAGCGAGATGCCAAATATACGTACAAGAAAAGTGAAGATAATACGATAGTATATATAGAATGAATATTTTACAAACAATTAAGCTTAAATGTATGATGAAATAAAAGTAAAACGAATTTAGAAAACATTATAACGAAATAAGAAATCAATCTATATGTGTGGGGCACTTGATTGATATCATTCGTTAACACCAATTCAAATGTAAGTACAAACCAAATCTTATGAAATGAAAAAAAACATTTTGTCATGGGCTTGCTCAAGAAAAAATTCACGATGCAACTCATTATTTAGAACTATTAAAACGACTTGTATGATGATGTTTATAGCTACGCTGTGCTTGCATGCGGAGTCTGTATCATCTCAAAGCGCCAAGGTTAGTCTCAAGCAGACTGATGCAAAACTAGAGAATATATTGAATAACATAGAGAGTCAAACCGACTACCTATTTCTTTATAATCAACATGTAGATGTCAATCAAAAAGTTTCAGTAGATGCAACTGACAAACCATTGTCTACAGTGTTGAATGACATGTTTGCAGATAAAAATATTAGCTACTCTGTAGATGGGCTTTACATTGTTCTATCTGACAAAAAGCATATTGCATCAGCAAACCAAACGGCTCAAGTATCTAAACCTGCTGATAACAAAAAGAAAATCACAGGAGTTATTTTTGACGATATGGGAGAAACCATTATAGGCGCTAGTGTTGTTGAAAAAGACAATCCGTCTAATGGTACAATATCAAATGCTGATGGAGCATTTGAGCTCATGGTCAAAAACAATGCCACTCTAATAGTATCGTACGTCGGGTTTAGTCCTCAAGAGATTGCAGTAGCAAATAAGACCAATCTGAAAATAACAATGGCTGATGATGTAAAAATGCTTGATGACATTGTGGTTGTTGGATATGGAACACAGCGCAAAAGCTCTATCACAGGTTCTGTTGCAGCTTTGGATGTGGATAAAATGAAAGACATCACTACCCCTAACGTTGCGAATATGCTACAAGGTAAAGTGGCTGGTGTAGTTGCTACTCCTCTTTCAGGAAAACCAGGTGAATCAGTATCTATTCGTGTTCGAGGAATAGGTTCTTTAGGTGGAAATATGGAGCCATTGTGGGTAATTGATGGCGTAGTAGGTGGAAGCCAAGCTTCACTGAATCCTAATGATATTGAAGCAATCTCTGTTCTGAAAGATGGATCTGCCACTGCACTTTATGGTTCTCGTGGTGCCAATGGAGTTATTCTAGTGACTACAAAACAAGGTAAACTTGGAATGTCTCAAGTTGATGCTTCAATAAGATTAGGAGTATCTACCCTACAAAAAGGAAAACTGAGAATGATGAACGGAGCAGAATACTATGACTACTCTGTGACAGCTGCAAAGAATGCAGGTAAAGAAATCCCAAGCCACTTGCAACCCTATCTGAAAGATATGAATACAGACTGGTGGGATATTGCAACTCAAAATGCATTGACACAAAACTACAATATTGGCTATAGATATGGTAGCGATAAAGTTAGATCATACCTATCTGGCGACTACTACAAAGAAGAAGGAACTATCAAAGGATATGATCTACAACGTTTTACTCTAAGAGCCAACAATGACTATATTGTGAATAATAGACTAACGCTAAAGAGTAAAATATCTGGAAGCTACCAAGAAACAGATGATCAACAACACTCCTTAGTATATTATAGCTATTCGCCATGGGATACTCCTTATGATGCTAATGGTAATCTAAAAACAGGAAAAGAAGGTACACCTACTGGAGAATCTGCTATCAATGCCGATCCTCGCAATCACTGGTACTCAGATGGAGGGTATAACTATTTGTATGACCGTGATATGAATTGGACGAAAGGACGTCGTGTGGCTATAGATCTCGGATTAGGTTTTGATTATAAAATCTTTGATTTCTTGACTTTTGAATCTAACAATAGATTTGCATACAGCGACCAATATTACAACTCATATACAGATCCATCTAGCTTGGGTGGAGCTGCTAAGAAAGGAACGGTCTCGGAGCAAACACAAAACTATCGTACATTATATGGTAGCCAGATGCTTCGTTTCTTGAAAACATTTAATGATCTACACGAAATCAATGCCTTTCTAGCCTATGAATACGATTCTAGCAATTATTGGTACCACAAAGGAGAATCATCTAATATTTTCCCTGGCAATGAAGTCATAGAAGGAGGAGTGGATGATCATAAGGTAAATAGTAGTAGGAATGAATATAAGAATGCAGCATACTTCTTTAATGGAAACTATGCTTTCGACCAAAAATATTTATTCCAAGCATCTTTCCGTTATGATGGTTCATCTCGTTTTGGAAGTAACAAACGCTGGGCTCCTTTTTGGTCTGTAGGTGGAGGATGGAATATGCACAAAGAAGATTTCATTAAAAATCTAGGATTTATAGATGAACTAAAACCTCGTATCTCGTATGGTATTACTGGTAATCAACCTAGTGGAGCTTACGAGTGGTCTACTGCATACGATACAACAAAAGAATATGGAAACGAAGTTGCCTTTATGACAAACTATAGAGGAAATCCAAATTTATCGTGGGAAGAAACTGGTACTTTCGACTTTGGACTAGATGTACGTCTGTTCAACAGAGTAAACCTTACATTTGATGCCTATGTGAAGAAAGTGAAAAACCTCATCTACCTCGAGCATCTATCAGCAGTTTCAGGTTTCAATAGACGCAAAGCAAATGATGGAAAAATGGAGAATAAAGGATTTGAAATCACTATTACTCCTGAGCTAATCAGAACCAAAGATATCTATTGGGATGTAAGTTTCAACTTAGGCTATAATGCTAATAAAATTACATACTTGCCAAAAGATGCTAATCAGCTAGTGACTCAAGCTATTGTTGAAGGCTATACCTACAGAACTTGGTATATGCGTGAATGGGCTGGAGTAGATACCATGACTGGAGATCCACTATGGTTTGTAACAGACAAAGAGACAGGAGAGAAAACTGTAACTGGTGACTACAACAAAGCTACTTTGGAATTACTTGATTCATCATCACTTCCCAAATATAATGGAGCCATCAATACTAGCTTCACATGGAAGGGACTAACGATGAACGCAAACTTCACATTCAGTGCAGGTGCAAAAATCTATAATGGTATGCGAGCTGGTTCCCTCGATCGTGATGGAGCTCGTATAACACAGCCTCCAATGAAATTTGCAAGTGGATGGAGTAGATGGGAAAAACCTGGTGATATTGCTACTCACCCACGTTTGATAGATGGGGATTTGAATAACTCGTCTGGCCAATCAACTCGTTATCTTGAGAATGGTGACTTTTTCAAATTGAAAACACTATCACTG
The DNA here is from genome assembly GCA_030151105.1 of Dysgonomonas sp. Taxonomy (GTDB): domain Bacteria; phylum Bacteroidota; class Bacteroidia; order Bacteroidales; family Dysgonomonadaceae; genus Dysgonomonas. The sequence goes on along the minus strand of JASLEN010000439.1, from coordinate 1,444 downwards.
ACATATGCTTTGCCAAAGAAATGGCTAGAGCCAGCAGGAATCAAAGACTTGAGTGTGAGTGTGGGGGGTGAAAACTTGTTTACAATAACTAAATTTACAGGTGTAGATCCAGAGGTACTTCTATCATCTCGATATGATGGTACTACTAGCGCCTCAGGAAATAATATCTTATACCCTACAGTGCGCCGTTTTACGATGGGGCTTAACCTTAGATTTTAATAGACAAATAATCAAACTATAGAGAAATGAAAATACTAAAATATATAGTGAGTGCATTTATCTTTTTACCTCTCTTAGCGGGATGTAATTTGGACGTAAAAATGTATGATGGAATAATAGAAGAAGATTTTGATATCAGAAATCTAGACAAGGTTCATCAAGGGAGCTATCGCTTGCTGAAAAACGATAATGGTATAGTGCAAAATGGCTATTACTTTTGGAATTTTGGAGCAGACGATATAACTTGGAATGGTACGTCAACTGGAGGAACATTTCCTTTCTATAACTACGAGAGAAATATTCAAAGTACAACTACCGAGTATGCTTGGGAGTTGGGATACAGAACTATTGGGAACTGTAACTCTGTGATAGGAATGGTAGAAGGACTGGGTGTTGGTGCAACTCGTGAGCACGAACTCTATAAAGGTGAAAGCCACTATCTACGTGCACTTTGCTACTTTATTCTTGTTAATGAGTTTTCGCAACCATATTCTAACAATCCTACAGAGTTTCCTGGTGTGCCTTTAAAACTGAATGCAGATCCTGATGATTATCCTTTAGATCGTTCGACGGTAGCCAAAGTGTATGAGCAAGTAGAAAAAGACTTGTTAACTGCTATCTCTGAATTAACATTAACAGGAGAAGAAACACCGAAAACCAATATTTATGCGACGAAAGAAGCTGCTGAGGCACTATTGGCTAGAGTTTATCTTTATATGAATCGCCTTGATGATGCATATAAGATGGCAGATAATGTTATCAAATCAGGAAGATTCTCTTTGGAACAAGGAGAGCGTTATGCGACTTATCCACAACATGTCCCAGAAGAAAATAAGGAAACTATTTTTGCAGTACGTCGTACTATCAATCTAGATGGTAATGGTCAAGGCGATATGTTTATACGTATAGATAATAGTGGTTGGGAAGAAATGAGTCCTTCTTCTAGATATCTAGAATTGATAGAGCTTCATCACAATGCTAAAAATATGCCACAAGACTTGCGTAGTCGATTTATCGTAAAACGCTATGTTGAAGATGGCATTGATGACTATACAGTCAAAGGATATCCTGACAAAACGTATAATAATTGGTGGTTTGCTTATGCTAAAAAACAATCAGGAGACAACCCTCACTATGACTATGGACGTGTTAAAGTTGAAAAACAAACTGATGGCACATATAAGATTAAAGATGCTAAGGATGCTGCATTATTTAAAAGTGCGAC
>JASLEN010000462.1 GCA_030151105.1 Dysgonomonas sp. | reverse complement strand
GGAAATGGCTTCGCTCTACATCCAAAGCAGAAGAAGCTTGGAATCAAGATGCAGGAACATATAAAATATATACAAAGTATTCCAAAGATATAGCTGGGGATGATATTGGTGTGTATTGTACTTTTGAAAGTGAAACAGATGAGATTGTAGAGGTGCAGATTGGTGTGTCTTTTGTAAGTATTGAAAATGCTCGTCTCAACTTAGATACTGAACAACCCAGTTTCAACTTTGAAAAGGTGCATCAACAGGCTAGAAATTCATGGAATGAAAAACTATCTAAAGTAGCAGTTAAAGGTGGTACTGAAGATCAGAAGTCGGTTTTCTATACTGGGCTTTATCATATGTTGATTCATCCAAATGTTTTTCAAGATGTTAATGGAGAGTTCCCTGCACATGAGAGTGATGAGATAAAAAAGACTGATAAGAATCGTTATACAGTATTCTCTCTCTGGGATACTTATCGCAATGTACATCAAATGATGACCTTGTTATATCCAGAGCATCAAGTAGAGATGTTGCAAACAATGGTAGATATGTATAAAGAGTCTGGATGGTTGCCTAAATGGGAGCTTTATGGAAGAGAATCATTAACAATGGAGGGTGATCCATCTATTCCAGTAATAGTAGATTCTTGGATGAAAGGTTTGAGAGATTTTGATGTAGATGCGGCTTATGTTGCTATGCTCAAATCTGCGCTTTCACCGAGTAAAGACAATCTTTTGAGGCCAGATAATGATGATTATATGCACTATGGTTTTGTGCCATTGCGTGGAGAATTTGACAACTCAGTATCACATGCATTAGAATATTATGTTGCAGATTGGAATATAGGACAATTTGCAAAAGCGTTAGGGAAAAAAGAGGATGCTAAGCTTTTTCAAGAGCGTTCTTTAGGGTATAAACACTATTATAGCAAGGAGTATGGGACTTTTAGACCTATCACTCCCGATGGTAAATTCTTAAGTCCATTCAATCCATTACAAGGAGCTAATTTTGAGCCTAATCCTGGCTTCCATGAAGGAAATGCTTGGAATTATACTTTTGCTGTTCCTCATGATGTGGAAGGGATGATTAAGTTGATGGGTGGAAAGAAAAAGTTTGTAGATAAATTACAAATGGTATTTGATAATGGTTACTTTGATGTAACTAACGAACCAGATATTCATTATCCTTATTTATTTAGCGAAATTGCTGGTGAAGAATGGAGAACCCAAAAACTAGTGAAAGATATTCTTGCAGAACATTTTACGAATAAACCAGAAGGGTTACCAGGAAATGATGATACAGGAACGCTTTCTACTTGGGCGGTATTCAGTATGATGGGATTCTATCCAATGTGTCCAGGTGACCCTACTTACATAATGACTACTCCAACTTTTGATGAGTTGACAGTGAGTTTGGATACTAGATTCCATAAGTCAGGAGAGTTGACGGTCAAAGTAGATAGAGGTGGAAATGATTCAGCTTACCTTATTGATTATATTTTAGTTGATGGAAAACGTCACAAAGGATTTAAAATTTCTCATGAACAATTGACTAGCGCTAAGGAGATTGTTTATAAGCTGAAATAAAGTCAAGGACTTAAATAATAGAGCGGATAAAATTATATCCGCTCTTGTTTTTTAATTGCGCATTCTAGGCTATAAGCCTATTTTAGTAGATTTTATAAAAACACATAATATGTATAGATTCTTAAAGTATTTGTTCATTACTCTAATTGGGGGAGTATTAGTGATTAGTTGCGAATCTTCAGATAAGCACTTTTTGAAGGATGCTGCTTATAGAGCGGAGGTTCAAAGGCAATTTGAAGAACGAAAAGCGATAGCAGAGCCTCGAAGTAAAGAACTTTTTTCTGTTTTTGATAGAGAGGATTTAACATTGGAGGAAAAGGAAGCTCTTGAATTCCTTTTTGCTTATATGCCACTTTCGGATTTGGCTGATTATGATGGTGAATACTTCTTGAACCAAGTAAGAGGTGCTTTTAAGTCGAGATCTTATTTTGATTGGGGATCAAAGATACCAGAGGATTTATTTAGACATTTTGTTTTGATATATCGTGTCAATAATGAAAATCTAGATAATGCAAGAGACGTTTTCTTTGATGAATTAAAAGACCGTGTAAAAGGTATGTCAATGGAAGAGGCTGTTTTAGAGGTTAATCACTGGTGTCATGAGAAGATTACTTATCGTGCAACTGACCGAAGAACTTCTTCTCCGTTGCAATTAATGAAAACCTCATGGGGGCGTTGTGGCGAACAATCCACATTTACAGTGATGGCTTTGCGTGCTGTCGGAATTCCTGCACGTCAGTGCTATACTCCACGTTGGGTTCATACAGACTCCAATCACGCATGGGTAGAGGCATGGGTAGATGATCAGTGGCGCTATATTGGTGCTAGTGAACCAGAAGCTGAGTTGGATGTGGCTTGGTTTGATGGCCCAGTGAAACGTGCAATGATGGTTCATACTAATGTCTTTGGAAACTATCAAGGTCAGGAGGATAAAACATCTGAATATGATTTGTATTCAATTATTAATGTGCTTGATACGTATGCAGATACTAGACGTTTATCTGTAAAAATTTTGGATGAAAATAAACAACCTGTGCAAGATGCAATAGTAGAGTTTGAGGTGTATAACTATGCTGAGTTTTATCCTATTGCAACTATTAAAACAGATAAAGATGGAATTGCTAATCTGAAGACAAACGCAGAGGGGGATGTCTTAGCTTGGGCTAAGAAAGATAATAAGTTTAGCTACAAACATATTAAGCAAAGTGATGTTGAAAGTGTATTGACTCTGACTGATAAAATCCCGATGAATAGGGAAGAACTGTTTGTTTTGGATGTGCCTAGTGAAAAGCCTATCAGAGAACTATCGGAAGAAAAGATAGCGCAAAATGCAGTCTTGTTAGCACATGAAGATTCTATCCGAAATGCATATATGCAAACCTTTATAATAGAAGAGGCTGCACGTAAATTAGCTAAAGATAATTATTTGAATGGTGATAGAGTGTGGAAACTGTTAAGTCTATCCCAAGGGAATTGGAAGGATATTTCAGAATTTATAGTTGAAAATAAAGAAAATAAACTTCTTCTAGATTATCTAGAGAGCTTGCTCGAAAAGGAATTGAGAGATACTCCCAAAGATTATCTTAATGCTCACCTATTGGATGCAGACAAGTTTGGATTTAAGAAAGGAACACCAGAGTCAATGTATGCAAAATATATTTATTCACCTCATATTGCATTTGAGCTTATTCGTCCTTGGAGAGGTTTCTTTCATTCTCAGTTTAGCAAAGAGAAGATTGTGGCATTTCAAGAAAATCCCCTTTCCATCGTAGATTTAGTGAAAAATAATATAAAGGTTACTGATTCTGAGAATTATTATAATTGCCCTCTTTCTCCTAAAGGGGTATATGAAATGAAGATTGCGGATAAACACTCTCGTGATGTTTTCTTCGTTGCGCTTTGTCGTTCGTTTGGAGTTGCTTCACGTCTTGAACCATCTACATCTCGTCCTCAATATTTTGATGGGCATTGGAGAGATGTCTTTTTTGAAAGCGTGCAGAAAGAACAACCCAAAGGGGCTATTACATTTGTTGATAATGTTTCAAATATTGTTCGCCCAGCTTACTCATCTCATTATACAGTCGCTCGTTTTGGTGTTAATGACTATTCGACATTGAATTATAGAGGAGATGCTAATTTAACTAATTTGCCAGGTACGGTAAAGGTAGATGCTGCCAATTATAGGTTGACTGTTGGTAGTAGAGCTAACAATGGTTCTGTGACTGTTCTACACAAGTTTTTTGAAGTAGAAGAAGGCAAAACAATAACGCAACAAATTACCATGCCTAGATTAGAAGGTTTGCTTCAGGTGCAAGGGATTGTTGATCCTAACACCATAGTGGCTTTATCAAATGGCGATAAAACAACATTGAAAGAACAAATGGCTGGCAAAGGGCTTGTCCTTATTTTTGCTGATCCAGACAAAGAGCCTACAAAGCATATTTTGCAAGATCTTCCAGCTGTAAGCAAAGAACTTAATGCTTGGGGTGGAGGTGTTGTATTTATGGTTCCGGATGATAAAAAGAGTTCTGCTTTTAAGGCTTCTGCTTTTGCGGGCTTGCCTACTAAGTCTGTTTGGGCTGACGATGATGGTCGAGTGATTTTGAATGCAGCAGCTTCTGCTTTGCAGATAGATTTTTCTAACAATTTTCCATTAGT
>JASLEN010000398.1 GCA_030151105.1 Dysgonomonas sp. | reverse complement strand
TCTTCTGTTAGTTTGCAGAACAGAAGGTAATCTATCCTTGTTTTTTTCTATAATATGCTCTGTGTTTAGTTCTATTTCAAGTGAGGTGTCAAATACTAAGTCGGAATGGTCTGTAATATATGTTGGTAATTCAGGTAAAGGTTGATATGGGGTCAACTTATTTGAATAAGAATCGACAAAAGTATATAGTGTCCAATCGGGGACTTTGTATTTAGCCGCCTCTTTGTTTCTAAAAAACAGTCCATAAATATCTTTTTCATTTTTAGTCTGAAGCCCAGTGTTGAAACAAGCTTTATCTCCATCTTCACTATATGATATGAGTCCTAATTCTTGGGCTCTAAGAAAGGTGTAATTAAGATAGTTTGTTAGAATAGGGAATTGCTGCTTATATTTTAATTTAAATTCCTCCCTATTAAAGTGCCAATCTTCATCATTAGCTAGCTTTGCCAAATGTTCATAAGGAGTTTCCCAAGTTTCGCCACTATCTCCATTGTATGGAAAATGAGCGAATATTTCAGAGAATAATTGGTCTTGATACCTTTTAGTTAAAGATGTGTAGTTAGTTTTCATACGATTTAAATAATAGTTTAGATTATGCATTCCAATGTAGTAATAAATTCTGAGTATTCTTGTTTTGTGAAACATCTTTTCTAATAACTAAGTAATTATAAATCCCCCTCACTATCACAGCGAAGAGGATTCAAAAGTGTTTAATTACAACAATAATCATGAAAGCTATTCTTTTTTCTTGTCTTTGTAATTCACCTTACCATCGTCAAAGTGGTTGCGAATAAAGTTGTGCACGTCTGATTCTAAATAGAAATTGCGACGTCGTATCGTTGTAAAAGGGAGTAAACCCGAATTGCGATAGCGTACCAAAGTGCGCGGGGTAACCTTGAGCAAGAAACACAAATCTTGATTGTCAAGTAGCTTGTCGCCATCTATTTCGTTTCGCCTAGAGATGAGCCTATCCATTTTCGTCTCCATGTTTTCTAGTCGCTCAATAATGCGCTCCATCCACCCCTCAAAGTTCTCGTTTTCGATATACATAGTTCCCTCAATTAAATATGTCCAATAATATAGTAGCTTGCATTGGAAGGGTCTTTTAGAATGATTTCCTTCTCACGCATAAATTTGATATAACTCTTTGCTGTTCGCTCTTTTACATCAAGCAGATTCTGTATCTGTTCGCAGAGGTCTATGTAAATCCAATGCTTTTGGGTGTTGAATATATTTTTGGCGACCATTATCAGTTCGTTTTCCTTACGTTTTTCTTTTTCCTCTTTGGGTTTTTCACCCACATAGGCGTGCATACCTTGCTCTTTGTCCCATGCAAACTGCACAAGAGGAACATCAAGCGGACTACCATCACGCACTTTCAAAGCCTTGATTACAGAAATACTTGGATCAGTATCTTTTTCAATAGAAAGGATTGCAGCAGCTTTACGTTGTAGCTCTGAGCCAAGATGTCCTCGAAGTTTTAAACCACTTGGAATGAAGTGCAAAACACTGATAATACAAGTCTGATAGATGCCAGCTAGGCGATAGAGTTCATCCACAATTCTAACACTTTCTATCTCATCATTAGCAGATTGTATCAAGTCGGCAATACCATCAATTACAACCATTTGAATGCCTCCAAACTGATAGTAAAACTTATCCATACTTTGGATAATGGCTTGTAGCCGCTCTTTTCGGGACATGCCAGTAAGGCAATACACCTTGAAGTTCTCAGGTATTGTAGTTTCTTTGCTGCGCTTTAGAATATTCACAGTGTTCTTATAGAGCTGTACTTCTGATTGTTCTGTATCATATAGAAGTACCGCTTTGTTCTTTACATTACTTTGTATCTCAGTACCAAGTGTATCTACATTGGACTGCTTGTCTTTTATTGCTCCTGCAATCAAACTACCCACATAATTACTCTTCCCAGTACCTTCGCCACCTGTAACGCAGAGCAAATTGCCCTCTGTACCTAAGGGTACGTCGTTGATTGAAATTAACACTTCAGCTGTTATTGGTGGATTGTTAAAGTCAATTTCGCATGATTTTAGAATAGCCATAGTTTCAGAATATAAGTTGTCTAGTAACTCTAAGAATAGTTTGGTGAAGTCGGCAGAAGTATAGCCAAGTTTGAAATAATCTGCTACATCTTTTTCTTCCTTAGTACCTTGCAAGGGTAGGAGTAGCCTCTTTACCCCATACTCAGAAAGTTGTTGAGCATGTTTGGCAGAACTATCTAATCCCGTTTTATCTACATCATAGAGTAGCACCAAATGCTTGAATCTGTATGACAATTTCTGTATCGTATTCTTGGGAATATTGGATGTTTCACTATTGAAACAGATAGCATTGAAGCCCTTGCTTGCTAGTGTCATTACATCCTTTTCGCCACCAGTGATAAATAGCGTATCTCCTTTTGTGGGAAGTTGTTCTAACCCAAAACAATATCTATCTCCGAAATCACCTCCATAGAGAAAACGTAGTTTTGAGTGTGGACGATAGAGTTTGATGTATCGTTTACCTAAGTATCCAAAAGTAAATTTTGACTCAGAGCTTTCTAAGGTATATGGCTTTCCATCATTAGTCGTACTCTCATACTTTCGCAACGAAATTACCTTGTAATTGTCTAATATCTTACTTGTAACTCCATACTGTGACCAAAATGCGAGTTCCTCGAAAGAGAAAGACTTTTGAGAGAATTTATAAGGTTTTATTCCTTTTTCAGTTTTAATAACTGGCTGACTCTTCATAACAGATTGCGGGGCTTGACTTTGGTAATTTGATGATAGATTCAAGTCGGTTGTGATGCATTCTAATATTTCTACAAAACTTTGTGAGTGATTACAGTTAAGCCCTTTTATTTGAGCCACAAACGAAAAACAATCTCCACTAAAATCGTCATTGCCAAAATCTTTCATGCGATACACATTGCTATTCTTATCGAGGTAGATGTT
>JASLEN010000388.1 GCA_030151105.1 Dysgonomonas sp. | reverse complement strand
AGTAACATTAAAAAGGCATTTCTACATGAAATCTCACGCAAAAAGTTATATTTGTCTTATTGGCTTATAAAAATTTAAGATTTTAGAGATGAAACATATAGTTATACTCACAGGAGCTGGTATGAGTGCCGAAAGTGGTATCGCTACTTTTAGGGACTCAAACGGATTGTGGGAAAATTACAGAGTAGAGGATGTTGCAACACCTGAGGGCTTTAGAGCTAATCCGCAGTTGGTGCTAGATTTTTATAATGCTAGACGAAAAGATGCCCTGAAAGCTGAGCCCAACAGAGGACACCAAATTATAGCTGAATTAGAGAAAGACTATAAAATATCTGTAGTTACGCAAAACGTAGATGATCTGCACGAAAGAGCTGGAAGCAACAACGTGATGCACCTGCATGGAGAATTGATGAAAGTTCGATCTACCAAGAATCCCAATGATATTAGAACATTAACTGCCGACAACATAGAAATTAATCTAGGAGATATGGATGCTAGTGGACATCAACTGCGCCCCCACATTGTTTGGTTTGGCGAAGCTGTGCCAATGATAGAAGAGGCGGTTAAGGTTGTTCAGAAAGCAGATGTACTTATTATAATAGGCACATCACTTAATGTATATCCTGCGGCAGGACTTATAGACTTTGCACCAAGTGGCACTCCTATCTACTTGATAGACCCTAAAGATGTAGCAACTAAGAGACGAGGAGTTATCCACCTCCAAAAGGGAGCTTCGGAGGGAATGAAAGAAATAGTAGAAATACTGAAGGGGCATTAAACCCCTTTTTGTTATTATTAATTCTTGTGAAGATAAAAATCATAAACAGCTTTGTTGATTTGAGCAATCATTGAAGCATTAACTTCATCTGTTTCTTTGGAGTCTTTTACAAACACACCTATCGAATAGCTTTTCCCATTGGGAAGATGGACAAAGCCTAGATCATTATCCGCAGCCTTCAACCCTTCTGCGCTCCTAGACGAAGTCCCTGTTTTATGACCTACAAGAACGCTTGAAGGCAATAGTCCTTTCAGCTTATTAGCTCCTGTCTCGGTATTGACCAACGCCTGAATAAGAAACTTCTTATATGTATCCGAAAGAATATCAGTATATAATACCTGTTCTATTAACTTGACAGCCTCAAGTGGCGATGTCCAATTAAGATACTGATTATTGAAACACTTCTCCATTGTTCTTTCGGTTGATGAAATCAAGAATGAACGATGTCCCAAACTCCTTAAATATAAATCTGTAGCTTTAGGGCCTATCAGATAGTCGAATAAAGCATCAGATGCATTGTTGTCACTTTTAGTAACAGCATATTCAATCAAATCTCGAAGAGATATTTCAATATCTCCATTAGGATGCAAATCTCTCAATGGACTATATGTATCATTTCTGAGGTACTCTTCTTTAAGATGTATTTTTTCATCTAAACTAATTGAATGACTATCCAAGAAATTTAGCACCGCTACACTTTGATGAAACTTGTAAACACTCATTGTAGGATATTCGTCATCATTATTGACTGTCAACGTATCGGTTTGGTTGTAGATGATTGCAACACCTACATTTGCTTGTTTATTTTTTACAATCGAAGTAATCGTCTCTCTCAGTGTGTTGGTTTGCGCACAAGCGATGGATGAGAAGAGACAAACAAGAAGAGTAGTAGTTAATTTAAGCATAGTGTATTTATATTGTTTGTAATAAAAAATAGCTTGTGCATAAAATCACAAGCTATTTTATTATTTTATATAAGATGGAGTTATTTAATAAGTGCCAATGTTTTTACAAAATATTTGTAGAAACGCTCCACGCTATCAATTTCCACATACTCGTCTGGTGAATGAGGATTTCTGATGTTTGGTCCAAAAGAAACAATATCCAATCCTGGTGTACTATCAAGAATAATTCCACACTCAAGACCTGCATGCACTACTTGTACTTTTGCTGACTTGTTGAACATCTCTTCGAAAAGTTTAGCCATCATATCCGAAGTTGGTGACTTAGCATTTGGCTGCCATCCTGGATAAGGATTTAATATTTCAACTTTTGCACCTGCTAAAGAGAATACACTCTCTATTGAAGAACAGATTTCATCTTTGCGTGATTCTGAAGAACTACGAGTAAGGAAACCTACTGTAACTTCTCCTTCTCCAGTTTTTACTGATGCAAGGTTAGATGAAGTTTCAACTACACCTTCAAATGAAGTTAGCATATTTATTACACCATTTTGACATCCTACAACTGCATTCACCAAACTATCTTGAATCTCAGATGGCATAAGAGAAGCTGGCATATCTACTTTTTTCGCTTTCAGAGATAATGAAGTTTCTACTCCATCAAACTCATCAATATAGGTAGCCTCATATTCTTTAACCAAGTCTAAGAAAATTTGCTCATTCTCTGGCAATAGAGAAACCACTGCAAAAGCCTCACGAGGAATAGCATTGCGCAAAGATCCTCCGTTGAAACTTGCTAAACGAACATCACATTCTGCAATAGCATCTTTCAAGAAGCGAGCCATCAGGCGATTAGCATTGGCACGTCCTTCATGAATTTCACCTCCTGAATGTCCACCTTTCAATCCTGTTAAATCTATTGAGTAAGCTATTTCACTAGGATTAGCTTCCACAACTTTATATTGGAATGATGCATTGATATCTGCTCCTCCAGCACAACCTACAGTCAGATCACCTTCTTCTTCGGTATCTAGATTCAGAAGTACGCTTCCACTAAGGAATCCTGGTTTTAAACCAAATGCTCCTATCATACCAACTTCTTCGTCAATAGTAAAAAGACACTCTAGTTTACCATGCACCAAAGTGTTATCTTCTAGAACAGCCATCATTGCTCCTACTCCGATACCATTATCAGCACCTAAAGTAGTAGAATGTGCTTTCACTAAATTGCCCTCAATTCTTGTTTGAATAGCATCTTTAGTAAAATCATGATTCACATCTGAGTTTTTTTGAGGAACCATATCAACATGAGATTGAATGATTACAACTGGTGCAGATTCCATCCCTTTGGATGCAGGTTTTGTGATCAACACATTGCCAGCCTCATCCTGTTTAGTATCTAATCCTAAAGACTTTCCAAAATCTATCACAAACTTCGTCACTTCTTTCATTTGTCCTGTTGGACGAGGAATTAATGTTAAGTCATAGAAGTGCTTCCAGAGTCTTTTTGGTTCTAAATTTAAAATTTCTTTCGCCATATCAATTTTTTTATATTATATTTACATTTTGTTCTGTCTAAAACAAAGATAGAATATTAAGTCGAAAATGCACAGCGTTTTTTAAAGCAAAGCTAAACAACTAGTGTTTGTTAAAACATCTTAACAGGCGAAGCAATTACACAACTATTACTGTCATGTATATGTTGAATATACATCAGCAATAAATTATTTTATTTTTAATTCCAAAGATAAGACTTAATTTATTCTTATTTTTGCGTAACAAACTAACAACGTAAAAACTAACCAATAAGCAAATACGAACTATAATTTATAGATACTACTAAAATTCAAGTTATTTCAGAAACAATGAAACTAAGCAAATTTAACTTATCTTCTTTACCCACCTTGCTTTTGTTTACGCTTACCCTAGCATTGGGTGCAGGTGTACTAAGCTCATGTGGAGGAAAGAAACATTCGGTGCGAGATATGCGTGATGCAAAGGCACCTTACATACCAAGACCTACAGAAAGGGCAATGGTACAACCACTTTTCCAACAGAACAAAAAAGTAAATATCGGACTACCTAGAAACGTGGTAGGAAGCGAAGGCGGTGGTTATATCGTGACTGAACAGGTAGAATATGTGAATCCTGAACTTCACAGTGATATTTTCCAATCATCTGATGTGGATCTTAGCCAAGATCAAGCACTAGGACAAGTTGAAGTAGTTGCTCGTTCAAGATTTACTCCAGAGAGAAATGGTAGAATCAATGTTGACTTTATTGTAAGAGTTCCTAAAGAAGTTATAGATAGAAACTGGATGATAGAGATGCAACCATTTATTATGCATCCAGACTCTATACAAAAACTGGACAGACTAGTTATCAAGGGTACACAGTTTACATTGAAACAAAGACTAGACTATCAGGCATACGAAGATTATCTGAACTCCATTGTTGCAAAGGAAGACTACGATAGTGTATTCCTAGACCACGCTGCTATTGAGCAAGATATCGTAAACCGCCAAGACTTCTACTATGGAGAGTACCACAAAGATTGGGCTCTACACAAAGAGTATGAAGACTGGATGGAAATGCAAAAAGAGAAAGATGCTGCTGAAAAAGCTCAACTGAGAGGTCTTATTCTAGAAATGAAGTACGACTACATGAGAAAACATTTGACTCATGCCGTTCGTGACATTGCTAGAGGTGTGGACACTACAGGATTAACAGCTAGCTACAACATGGCTTTCTTACGTAAATCTTCAGGTATGCAAAAACGCCTTGACAAAATGGAAAGAGGTGAGATTGATATTCCTAAGAAGTACAGAGAAGTGCACGCAATGAGAACAGGATCGAAAGATATTGAAAACTTATCGATGACTTCACAAGATACTCTTGACATTGCAAAAAACAGATACTTGTTTGATGCTATTGTAGAAAATGAGATGAAAGAGGCTAGAAAGGAAATTGTTAAAAAAGAGATGATTCCTTTCCCATACAACGAAACAGCTAGAATAGACAGTACTGTAGATGTTGGTAAAGATTTTCTTTACTACTACAAGCAAGAGCTTCCTGTAACACCTGGCATGACAGGAGTTCATATTGCAATGCAGAGCAGAGTTACGGCAATAGATGCGAGTAACTTTAATATGAGACGCTCTGATACTCTATCTTTCTTCATTTCTTCTATTGCGCAGCTAGTAGATACTACATTGTTGCATAAAGAAACTGTAAGAAATAGAAATGCTTCGCACAGACAAACAGCTTATTTCAAATACAGACCAAACACTTGGAGATTTGATCCTAAATACAAAGACAATGGAGACCAACTTGCTAAGTTGACCAAAGACTTTGAAACATTCCAAGGAAGTAAAGGATTTGCCGTAGATAGTATATTGATGCAACAAGCAACATCTCTAGAGGGTGAGTATTCTAAAAATGCGGAACTATCGATGAGACGTGTGGATGATCTGAAGAGATATCTAGTGAGCTCAACATCAATGGGTAAATCTGTTGGACAAGATTTCTTTACAACAAACTATATCGGTGAGGACTGGAAAGGATTGGTACGCTTACTTAAAGCAGATAACCAAATTCCAAATGCATCTTCTATCATACAACTATTAGGAAATGCAACAAATCCAGATGAAACTAAAAAAGATATAGAAGCTCTATACCCGGCTGATTATCAAACAATGAAAGAGTCTATCTATCCTCAACTAGACAGAGTAGATATGGTATTCTACCTACATAGAACGGATATGGATACAGACAGAGAGGTAATCACTGTAGATGAAGAATACATAAAAGGTGTTAGACTATTGCAAGACAGACACTATAGCGAAGCTATGGAAATCTTAGCAAGCTACCCTGACTACAATGCGGCAGTTGCACTTGCAGCACTAGGATACAATGCTAAAGCATACGAAGTTCTTGTGAAACAAAAACAAACTGCTAACACTGAATATCTATCAGCAATTGTAGCTTGGAGACTTGGACAAGAACAAGTTGCAATCAATCACTTGATGAAATCGATTGAACTAGACGAAAACAAAGTATATCGTTTGAGCCTAGATCCAGACATTGCAGATATGATTGAGAAACATAGACTACAAAATAGAATCAAGCAAATACATGCTATGTAATTCTTGATAGAATCCTAAATATA
>JASLEN010000374.1 GCA_030151105.1 Dysgonomonas sp. | reverse complement strand
ACTTACTTTCTAATATGGTTTTATTAATCAAATCAGAAGTAGGAAGTATATAGGCTTCGGCAATTCCAGACTCTTGGAAATTGAGAGGCTCTGTATCCTCTTTTTTGTCAAAGATGAGGTTGTTTTCTGCCACAAAGCGAGTCAAGTCGTCAAGTTCTCCATGGCAATGAAGTAATGTGTCTACTGCAATCACCGAGTTTGGACCAGCCATTTCTTCAATTACCTTTTTTCTGAAAGGTGAAGACTTTATGGTAGTTACTAATTTCGAGATGCTAACATTGTATTTGTTTCGCACACCAAGTTCTGCTAAACTTTTGCCAACAATGGCAGAGTTTTGAGGGACAATAACGCTATACGATTGCTGCTGCAAGTTGTATTCTTCTACTAACTCTTGTAGGCTTTTTCCTGTTTTATTTGAGTCAGAATCTGAATCCGATTTTTTGTCATCTAGCAATTTACTCATGAAGAACAATACTAACACACCTACTGTGATAGAGATAAAACCAATTGGAGCAAATGAGAAAAATGACAAAGCATCGTATCCATGTTTCACAATCTCTTCATTGATAACCAAGTTGGGAGGTGTACTAATTAACGTAAACATTCCCATGCTACTAGCAAAGGCTAGTGGCATCAAATAGCGGCGGGCGCTAATATTAGCGCTAGCTGCCATACTCATCACTATGGGCATCATTACTGCTACAGTTCCCGTATTGCTCACAAATGCTCCCACCGATGCTGTAACGAGCATAACAAGAACGAAAAGAAGGTTCTCATTGTCGCCTGCCAAATTGATTATCTTACTACTAATCATTTTAGCAAGTCCCGTTCTGAAAATACCAGCACCCACTACAAATAGACCTATCATCATGATGATGACGGGATTGGAGAACCCTGCAAGAGCTTCCGAAGGATTTAATACTCCAGATATGAGTAGAGCAATGAGTGAGGTGATGGCAACTAAGTCGGCACGGATTTTACCTTGCATAAAAAAGAATGATGCAATGGCTAGTATGCCTAATGTAATATTCAGATGAGAAAAAATAGTCGAAAAATCCATGTTTTTGTTGTAAGTGGCAAAATGTAATATCTAAACAAATATAGTAAATCTGAGCAATTTTATGGTTGCTTATCTGTCTTTTATGATTTATTAGAATGTTACATTTTTCGGTAGTTCTATTAAATTTTACGACCTTTGCCTAAAATAGAAACAAAAAATATGAGAAAATACATCTTAGCATCAATCTTGGCAGTCTTTGCCATCTCGTGCAGCGACTACAAATACCCATCAAACAAGGAGATTTCGGAGACGAATGGAGCACGTATCGATTCTACGACAAGTTTTTTATTAGACAATATCGAATTTGGAGGTTCAACGTATAGCTTTGATTGGAATAAGGAGAGAAGAGCGGCTGTTGATGATTATTACACTTTCACAAGCGAAGGCTTGCTTTACAACTATTACCAGAAGCGTAATATTTATCGTTTTCTTTTCGAGAAAGAAGGGAAAGCTCCTCTTATTGTTTCCATTAACGAGGATAGAGCTCGTAGTTGGGTAGTTTCTAAAATCATTTTTGAAAGAGAAGAAATTGCACCAGCTTGTGGCATCGATTTAGTTAGAGACTACACTCCATATAGTAAGGATTTGACTGAAGAGCAAGTGGCTGAATTTAAAGATATCTTCTCTCAGATAGATTTTTTTAATCTAGCAACAACAGAGGCTAGTCAAGATTTGAAAAATTACTGTCTAGTAGAGGCGCATGAAAAAGATAAATATTGGACTGTTTACAGACCTTTGGGTGATGCAGAACTACAGCCTCTAATTGATTATATTTCAAAGCTTTCTCGTTTCAACTACGATACGGATAGAGTATCTAAGCTTCCTGAAATGAGTATGCCATAAAATACTTTGGCACTTCTTTTGCTGTGTTAATAATACAAGAAAAATAGTCAGAGTGTGTTTAATACTTTGACCTCTTTTTATTCGATTGAAAATAAGATAAATAGATATAATGAGTAAAGATAATTTAGATCCAGAATTGCAAGACGAAAAATTGTCGGATGAGGAAACTGTGACAAATGAGCAGAATGAGGCTGAGGTAGATACTGATGCTGCTGACAATGTGACTGATTGGGAAGCAAAGTACAATCAGTTGAATGATACTTATTTGCGATTGAATGCTGAGTTTGACAATTATAGAAAACGTACCCTGAAAGAAAAGGCAGATTTGCTAAAAATGGGTAGCGAACGTGTTCTTCATGACGTTATTACTGTAGTAGATGATTTTGAAAGAGCATTGGAGAATATTGCTAAAGCAAACGATGTGGAGGCAATTACTGAAGGAGTGGAATTGATTCATAGCAAGTTCTTGAGCTTCCTTACAAAGAATAATGTGCAAGAAGTGGAAACTATTGGACAGACCTTTGATGTGGACAAGCATGAGGCTGTGACAACGATTCCTGCAACAAAAGAAGAAGATAAAGGTAAGGTAATAGATTGTATCCAAAAGGGATACACCCTTGGTGACAAGGTGATTAGATTTCCTAAAGTTATAGTTGCAAAATAAAAGAAAGTCAATGGCACAGAAAAGAGATTATTACGAAGTACTTGACGTTTCTAAAACAGCATCGGCTGATGAGATAAAGAAAGCTTATAGAAAGAAAGCTATTCAATATCACCCCGATAAAAATCCTGACAACAAGGAGGCTGAGGAGAAGTTTAAAGAAGCAGCAGAAGCTTATGAAGTGTTGAGCGACGAAAACAAACGTGCTCAATACGATCGTTTTGGACACTCGGCTCCTGGTGGCTTTGGTGGACACTCGGCTGGAGGCTTCTCTATGGATGATATTTTCTCCCAGTTTGGCGACATCTTCGGAGGCTTTGGAGGCTTCGGAGGAGGTGGTTCACGAGGAGGACAACGTGTCAACCGTGGATCAGACCTACGTGTGAGAGTAAAACTAAACCTTAAAGAGATTCTAGAAGGTGTAGAGAAAAAAATAAAAGTAAACAAGTATGTTGCGTGTTCGCATTGTAGTGGCACAGGTGCTGACAATGGAACAGCTTTCGAAACTTGTTCTACTTGTAATGGTTCGGGATCTACTATCAGAGTGGTGAATACCATTTTGGGGCAAATGCAAACACAAAGTACGTGTACGGCGTGTGGTGGAAACGGAAAGAAAATTACAAAGAAATGCTCGCACTGTAGTGGTGAGGGCGTTTTGAGAGAAGATGAGGTTATCGCTATCAATATTCCTGCGGGTGTTGCTGAGGGGATGCAACTGTCGATGAGTGGCAAAGGTAATGCTGCACGTCATGGTGGTATTCCTGGTGACTTGCTGATTGTGGTGGAAGAAGAACAACATCCAGAGCTATTTAGAGATGGTAATGATGTAGTTTACAATCTGCTACTTAGCGTGCCAACTGCTACTATGGGTGGTAGTGTGGTAGTGCCTACAATAGATGGCAAGGTGAAAGTGACCATAGATGCAGGGACTCAACCAGGAAAAGTTCTTCGTTTGAAAAATAAAGGACTTCCAAGTGTCAATCGTTATGGAACAGGAGACTTGCTAATTAATATTAGTGTTTATATTCCAGAGAAATTGAGCGATAGCGAGAAACAAACGCTTGAAGGATTGGAGAATTCTCCAAATTTTCAACCAAGCAAATCAATAAAAGAAAAGATTTTCAGTCATTTTAGACAAATGTTTAGTTGATTGAATATTTAGTAGATAAGAAAAAGCCAAATCCTTCAATGGATTTGGCTTTTTTGTTTTTAGCTAATGTAAAATACGATACTCATTTTCTTTTCTAATACCTCTTTGTAGAAGGTTTTTATGCTTTCGAAATTTTCATAAATATAGTCGAAAAAGTCATCGCCGCTGTCTTCCTCCATTCCAGATAGAGGATAGATTTCCTCTTTCACCATTTCTTCGAAATTGTACATGCTTCGCAGTTTTTCCTTGTCGATAGTCAACATATATTCATAAGCCTCCTTCACTTCTTCAAGAGGTAGTGCAAAAGCTCCAAATTCCATTTCGTCCAAGTCTAAAGCGTTATCCATATTCATGGGTACAACATTGCCCATTGGTGGTTCGCCATCTGCTATATCGTTGCAGAGTGTGTAGTGAAGTGCCTCCCATGATTTATCGATATCTAGTCTAAAGTCTGAATCGACATCATATAAACTAGTAGCTTCTTTTTCTATTGCTGCCAACTCTTGGTTGCTGATAGCGACATAAGTTCCGTACATTCCCATTATTGTAGTTTTTAAGTTTCGGATTATTCTATCGTGAAATTAATGTTTATATTTGAATTAAAACTGTTCCACTTATTTTTTACAAGATGAAAGAAAACTTAAACTCAATAATTTCTTCTATTGTTTTTTTGTTCGTAGGCTTAGGAAGTATTTTCTTTTTTGGCTGTTCATTTACGGCAATGCCTAGTAGTGATTTTGTTGCATTATTTGGAGTGTTAATCCCTCTTTCTCTTGTTGTGGGTGTCATTTATGGGGTAAAGGCTTATAGGAAGAAGGAGGTTCAATATACTATCCCCATTGTTTTGGGTGTGTTGTGCCTAGTCCCATTTCTGCTTTTTGGTGAGGCATTACGGGTAAACTTGCAATAATTAATTCTTATATTTGAGAATAAACCAAGACGAAAAAAGATGAAAATAAAAGAGATATTATCCATAATAGAACAATTGGCGCCACTCGCTTTGCAAGAAAGCTACGACAATAGTGGTGTTCAGGTAGGTGATGTAAATCAGGAGGCAAAGGGAGCATTGCTTTGTATAGATGTGACGGAAGATGTGATAGACGAAGCTATAACTTTGGGTTGCAATCTAATTATTGCACATCATCCTCTAGCTTTCCGAAAGTTCAAATCATTGACAGGGCGCAACTATGTGGAGCGTTGTATGATAAAAGCCATTAAGAATGATATTGTGGTTTATGCCGCACATACCAATCTGGATAATGCTAAGGAGGGAATTAATCTCTATTTGGCTAAAATGCTCAATCTTCAAAACATAAGAATACTAGCTCCGCAAGATCACAAGTTGTTAAAGCTGGTAACTTTCACACCTCATTCTCATATGGAGCAGGTGAGAAATGCGCTATTTAATGCAGGGGCGGGTAGTGTAGGTGATTATGATAATTGTAGCTACAATATTAATGGAAATGGAACTTTCCGTGCTGGCAGTCATACAAATCCTTTTGTAGGTGAAGTGGGTGAATTACATACCGAGCCCGAAATAAGGACAGAGGTCATTTTGCCATCTTATAAGAAAGGAGATGTTATCCGTGCTTTGATTGCTGTGCATCCATACGAAGAGCCAGCCTATGATATCTATGCACTCGAAAATGATTGGTCGCAGGCAGGTAGTGGTGTTGTAGGCACACTCCCAGAGGAAATGGACGAAGAGGACTTTTTGTATCACATCAAGGATACGTTTAATCTTGCGTCGGTGCAGTATTCTGCCCTTCGGAATAAACCTATTCGGGATGTGGCGATTTGTGGAGGTAGTGGTAATTTCTTAATTCCTAATGCTATAGGTTATGGTGCAGACGTATTTATAACGGGAGAAGCAAAGTATAATGACTTCTACGATGTGGAGGATAAGATACTGCTCGCTATTATAGGACATTATGAGTCTGAAATATT
>JASLEN010000295.1 GCA_030151105.1 Dysgonomonas sp. | reverse complement strand
GTAGATATTATAATGAAAATTGCATTTTTGAACAATATGGGATTGATGATTTGTCATTTCAACTAGAATCTTATCCATCTCTACTCAAAACATATTTAGATATAAGTGTTGGAACAGGACAAATTATGCAACTTCAAGAGTACATCAGTTTCTATGAAAAACCAGATTTGAAAATAGCGACTCCTTAGGTAATACATTTTATAACAGAGAAAAAGAGTTTCAAGATGGTCTCACTTTATTAAATCATTCTAATTTAGTGTTGGTCACAGGCGCAGCTGGAGTTGGGAAAACAAAATTTGCAATAGAATTGTGTAAAAACTATACTAGAGAAAACTCCTCATACAATATAATCTGTTTTGCTAACAAAAACATTCAAGCTTATGAAGATCTGCAAACCAACTTAAACACAGACAAGTAATTCATTGTTCACAAAATCAGACACAGAAAAGAAGAGCTCCGCACGGACTCCTCTTATATATATGAGGTTGTTTGAGTCTCCACTAAATCGATATACTTTACAAAAGTTATTGAGGACTCTTATTAGTAGCTCTATAATGCTACTTTTGCCTTCTCCATTTTTACCAACAATTGCTGAAATAGATATATTGGTACTGCTTTTTTCATTGGTTGTAAAGAAATCTATAGGCAACGATTCTTCTTTTCTGGTAATCCAATCTTTATCTTCTTTGTAGTTGTTATAGAAAAAATAAGGTTCCCCTATTTTAAGAATTTTCGAAATATAGTCTTCACAGCCTTCTAAGGGTTTAATCATTAATAATTTGAATTGTTTGCGCATAGTATAAGATTATTTAACTAGCTTTCTTGTGGTTTCTTACAAATCTAATAAAAAAGTACCAAGTCAATATCACATAAAAGTCTATAAGTTGCAAACTAGCATTAAATAAAACAATTGACTATCCATGTATTACATGTAATCTTACTTCGATAGCAATCTTGGAGACTCAATGACTTGCGTGGTCACTTACTCGTTGACTTGCTCAGGATCTTGCTTGAAAAATAAATTGCAAAAACTATATTCCAGATACTTAAATCCATTACGTATTTCTTTGAATGGCATATTAATTCCCTCCTTTTTAACTTGGGGGATGATTTGACGGGCACTTGGGGGATAATCTACATGTGTTAAGGAAATTGTGGATAAACTAGCACCCTCTACAACCTCCTCCCTCTTCTTTTCTGTTCCAACTTCTTCCTCCTCACAAAATCTTCATTTTCCCAATCTTCACCATGAACCTCTGGAGCAAATATCCCCAAAGCAGAAGTCAATCCTAAGTCAGCAGATGTGGACTCTTTAACATTTTCTGATACATTTATTACTTTATCAGCAGAGGGTACATTTTCTGATTTTTCAATCTTTGTGTCTGCCTTGTTCATTTCCATAATAAGCTGTTTTTCTTGGATTTCCAATTGCTCATCAATAGTGCCATTCTTCATTACATTATAATATTCAAAACTCTCATCTAACTTTCGGTTGTGATTGAACAACTCATCAAAACCTTTCTCCACCTCTTGAAACAAGGTTTTCCTATCAAAGCCTCCTTTGATTGCCCCTTTCTTTGTATTTCGATGATTTGTCAATGGGCTAATCTTTATCTTGTTAGATTGGTCTTTTCTGCTGACAATAATATGACAGTGCATATTCCCTCCATCATTTTCGGAGCGTTCTCTATCAAAATGTATCTTACCATAAAACATTATGTCTTTGGCTGACAAATCTTTGTTGAAGTTCTTAGCATATTCAGGAATGAAAACTTCTCGAATATATCTTTTCGTGGCTTTGGCTTGCTCCTCCTCTGCATTGCCCATTGTTTCCAGTTCCTTCGCAGATGGACTTACATGTATTGCATAGAATTTCGCATCAGTCTTGAGTAGTTGAGCCTTATTATGGTCAATATCCCTAACGACTTGCGATTTGTACAAATCATCATCGGTTAGATTGAAAAAGCCTTCTGTATAGATACCTTTCTCCATTCTTTCTAAGTCCTCATGTTCCAAATAATCAGCTAGTCGTCGACTACTTCCAGCATTGTTATAAGTTCCACTTGATGGTGGTGGGAAATCTATATTCATTTTATTGGCTGTTTATTAAGTTGCTAATTTCTGTTTTGAGTATATCTTTTCGCTTTCCATCCATCACTCCCAAAGTGGCTAGTTCTGTATAAAGAGTAATTAGCTTCAGTAGTTTTTGACTACTAGTTCGTTGCAATTGAACAACAGAAGCGATTTGTTTGCCCTGATAATTGATAACATTAGCATGTTCTGTCAACTTTTCGCTGAGTAGTTTTAACAAATTACTATGTCTTTCTTGATGATTTTCTAATTGAGTAATGATAATATCTTCAATTGATTTGGCAATATTATCAAACCTCGTTGCGATTGAATTCGTTGTCCGTATCATCGGATTGAGCTGTTCTTCTTCATAGTGGCGAATGAAACGGATGATATCATCTTGCCGTTTATTAATCTTTTTCAGTTCTGCTCTGGTAGATTCTGGAGCTTCATTGGGGTTGATACTCGCCTTGTCAATATACTCAAAAGTGAGTTTGGTTATCTCTCCTTTTTTGAGCGAATAACGCTTGCAAAGCTTGTCAATTAGCTTATCTGTTGACAAGTCTACAGCTATAGTTGTTAACACTTTATTTCTTGCTTGTTTAGCCATATTTATAACTATTTTATATCTAGTTGAATAATTAACTTGCTATAAACAAACGATGTACGTATTTTATTTATAGCAAGTGTTATAACTGTTCTTTTTCGGAAAGCACTAAAGCCGAAGGCTTTACCCCCGAAGGGGCAAGAGAAGAACAGGACGAGTCCAGTTCCCTCTTGCTCAATTTACCCGAAATAGTCAGAGTTGCCAAACGGAACTATTGAAGGGTAAATGCGGAGCTGATTTTGGCTACTCTGCGGAGTCTGATTCATTATTTATCCAAGCTTTAAATGAGCGATAACACTCTTCTTCATCTTCTCTCACTAGTCGATTCAACAAGTCTTTGTTTGTCTGTAAACAATGCCACAAAATAGCGTCTACCGTAGATGTGACTGTTGCAAATTCTTTTCTAAAAGTATATGCCAAGCGTTTGAATTTGCTATGAGTTTCTACACTTACATAGAGCACCATACGTTTTCGAATTCGTTTTTCCTTGCAAAACAATTCTTTGTATTCTTCTTCTGTCATTTCGATTTGTTTCATCTCTTCAATAATTAATGAGTTCAACATTGAACTCACTCACAAGAAATAAAATCTTATTTATGTATACTAGAGACTCCTCTAAGCATGTATTGCTTTACTCTAACTGGCTGTAAATTGCTTTTTTAGGGAATAATAGTTTGTGTATGAATTGCAGTTAATTGCTTGATTAATTAACGTGAGTTCGACCTAAGGATTTTAGAATAAACTATACTGAGGCTGTCTTTCAAACTCAACTTTGATTGCAGGCTTTTTTGGTAAAAAGCAATATGCTGATATCGCAGAAAGGGCATTCATAATAAAATTGTTGAAGCTTCGGTGTCTAGTATGTTCTATTTGACAGCTATTTTTTAGCTCATCATTAATAGTCTCGATAATTGCTCTCTTTCTAAGTATAATCCTGTCGTTAAGGGGTCTATACCTTTCTTTCATATTTCTTTTGACAGTCGTAACCAAATGTATTCCATTAAAAAAGAGTTCTTTGAATAATTTTTCACCAATATACCCCTTGTCTCCAAAAAGCTTACCAAAGACACCTCTCAGCAAGTTCGTAGCAATAAGAGGTTTTCTATCATCTACATTACCTATGGTGAACGTAAAGTTAAGAATCTCTCCTTTTTCGTTACATATCAAATGAAGTTTGAATCCATAGAACCAGCCCATTGAGCTTTTACCTCGTTCTGCTATATCCTTGAATACAGCGTGATTATGTATTCTTTGATTACGACAGACCTTAATTGTTGTTGAATCAACAAAAGTAATTCCTGTACACTCTCCTAATTGACAAGTTTTCAAGAAACAGGTTAAAGCAACAGCAACCTTGCTCTGAAGTTCTACAAATCTATTATATGATACTAAATTGGGAAACAAATCTTTTAAATGAACCTGTACGTGTCTTAGATAGAAATGTTTTAAACAGCGATAACCACTTAAGTGAAATAAGATTAAGATACACATGATTTCGCTATCAGACATTCTGAACTTTCGGTTTCTCAATTTAGGACTTTTAATAGTCGAAGCCTCAAGAGTTTGAACATATTTTTGATAAAATTCATCAATTTGATAATATATTTCTGTAATTTTATAGGTGTCTAGCATGGAGCTTATTATTGGTAATTATTTAATAGTCAGATATATAAATATAATCATTTATTAAATAAAATGCTAGACTTATTTATGTTTTCTTATGTCGAACTCACGTTAATTATTTGAACATTCAGTTGAATGATTAGATGAGTATGTATTTTTTCAACTGATTATTTGAACGATTAGTTACTCAATTGAATGATGAATTATCTGTCCAAATATTCTAGCAATTATTTGAGCGACTGTTTGAATGATTATACATCATTACTGATTGCTCTATTGACATCACTCTTGAAATATGTATTGAACTCACTTGTTATTGAACTATTGATTTTTGTATTGAACATCTTAATGAGTTTAATATTGAGAACTTGAATCCACTCAATCTCTGAGTTTGCAGATTGTATGCAAATGTTAAAAAGCAGACTTTTGAAGTGACAAATGGAGACAATAGCGGACAAATGATGCCACTCAACTGCCAACCATTGATATAACGAAATATTCTATTTTCATTTGCAGAAGAAGCTAAAAAAACAACTTAAAAAGGATTCATTATGAAATTGAAAATTATTGATAGCAGAATGCTAGAAAAAATTAAAACTCGGGTGGACAATCTGCTTGAAAAGAGTCGAAATTTTACTCGCCATCTTCGCCACGAAGAATGGTTAGATAATCAAGAAGTTTGTGAAATGTTAAATATCTCGTTTCGCACTTTACAGTCATATAGAGATAAGTGCTTATTGGCTTACTGCAAAATCGGGCACAAATGTTATTATAAATTGGCAGACGTAAAATTGTTTGTCGAAAAATCAAAATCATCACAATAATATGGAATCAAACAACATCATTAATACCAATTCTGATGAGATAAAAGACATCTTATCAGCCATCGAAGAAGCCACAACAAATCTAGAATTGGGTATGGAGGCTCTTTCTTCTTCTGCAAATCAAGATCGCTATTTGAACAATAATCAAGTTTGCGAAATGCTACACATCAGCCTGCGCACTCTGCAAGATTACAGAGATAAAGGGCGAATTTCGTTCTATAAATTAGAGGGGAAGATACTCTACAAGTATTCAGATATTGAAAACCTGTTGAATAGCAACTATTACAAAGCATGGGAATAACAGCCACTTCCGCAACGCCACCAATCCAATATTATTTTTCTTTTTCACTGGCAACTATTATTTACGGAAAGCAGAATAAATAAGACAAACTTTTTCTGACTAGAAAACCCTTTAGGGCTTGAGTTTGGTGTTTTATTAGCTTTCCGTTCTTTTGTGAAAAGTAAAAAGAAAGTTTATTCTTATGTCCATTTAGAATTTATTGTTATTTTTGTTACAGTCGTAACTGTTACGCGCGTAATTGATTTTAAATATGAAATTCTACAATAGAACAAAAGAACTAGCTGAACTGCGAAGAATACAAAATTTGTCATTCACAGATCACTCTCGATTGACTGTGTTGACTGGTCGCAGACGAATTGGAAAAACGAGCCTTATCATGAAGGCTGTGGAAGATACTCCTACAGTTTATCTCTTTGTAGGGCGGAAGAATGAGGCTACTCTGTGCACTGAGTTTATCACTACAATTACTCAATCATTGGATACTTTTGTACCTGCTGAGATTCAAACTTTTCGTTCGCTATTCCAATACTTGATGGAGATTGCCACCAACAAAGCTTTTAACTTAGTTATAGACGAGTTTCAAGAGTTTTATAACATCAATGAGTCGGTTTATAGCGATATGCAAAATATTTGGGATCAATATCGAAACAAAACCAAGATGAATTTGGTGGTTAGTGGCTCGATATATTCCTTGATGCAGAAGATTTTTCAAAATTCCAAAGAGCCACTTTTTGGACGTGCTGACAATATTATCAAACTCTCGGCTTTCGATTTAACAACCTTGAAAGAGATAATGACAGACCATAGACTGAACTACAATAATGATGATTTGCTAGCTCTTTATTCTTTCACAGGAGGAGTTCCGAAGTATGTAGAGCTATTTTGTGATAATGGCATGTTGTCTGTGAATGAGATGATTGAATTTATGATTCGAGATAATTCTTCATTCACAGATGAAGGAAAAAATCTATTGATTGAAGAATTTGGGAAAAACTATGCAACTTATTTTTCTATACTTAGTGCCATTTCGGGTGGCATTAACACTCAGCCCGAAATAGAATCTGCATTGGGCAATAAAAGTATTGGTGGACAGTTGAAAAGATTGATTGAAGATTATAATATTATCGTTCGCCAGCGTCCTATATTGGCTAAAGAAGGTACACAGGCAGTTCGTTATGAAATTCAAGATAACTTCCTACATTTTTGGTTCAACTACTTTGATAGACATCGTTCACTTATTGAGATTAAGAACTTTCAAGGTTTACAAAAAATTGTAACGGATGACTACACCACATATACTGGGAGAATGTTAGAGCGATATTTCAAACAACAATTTGCCGAAAGCTTCAAATATAAAGACATTGGCTCGTGGTGGGAATTGAAAGGAAATCTAAATGAAATAGATATTGTCACCCTCAAACTTGAGAAGAATCAAGCTGTGCTAGTAGAGGTGAAACGACAAAAGAAAAATTTTAAACCTGAATTGTTCGCCTCAAAAGTGGAGCATCTGAAAAATAAGGTGTTGCCGAAATATAATATTGAGAGTAGGTGTTTAGGATTGGAGGATATGTGAGGACTAATTATTGTTTTATTTATATTCATATAGTATACATTAAAGGAGCTGTCCCAAAAGGATGGCTCTTTTTGTTATGCGCAGATTTTATAGTTTGATGTAAATATTTTCTTTTTACTTGATTTAGTCTTATTCTTGGCTAAAATATATATGCACGCACAGAAACTAGCCTTTTGGGCTAATTTCCTTAAATTATGAGCAATAGCATGTAGGGTAAACTCTAGTTTTACTTTCTCTAATCCTCTCAATGTAAATCTGTTAAACTTATTGTTTGATTTAATGTGAGCAAATACGGCTTCAGGCTCTATGCACCGCCTACCTCTATGGTATATTCCTGTTTCACTCATGAGCCTTTCTTTGGCTTTTTCTCGGTATTGATTCAACCTATAGTTAACTTCTATTATCCTGTTATTCTTCGATTTATGGCACAACCCTCTGGACGGACACCCATTACAATTTTGAGCTTGATAACAACTAACTATAGATTTATAACCTAAATCAGATTTGTTCTTCTTTTGTCCGATATTCATTAATTTTTGCCCCATTGGACAGATATAGAAGTCTTTCTGCTGATTATAAAATAGGTTACGAACATTGAAAACATCTTTTGTAAAAGACCGTTTTTGTTCTTTGTGAAAGTAATTGTACTTGACATAAGCTTCAATATTATTGTCTTCCATCCATTGGTAGTTCTCTTCTGAACCATAGCCTGCATCAGCTACAACTGTTTTTGCCTGCTTGTGGTAGGAGTCCTTAAAGTCTTTCAAGAAACTAAGTAAAGTAGCTGTATCTCCTGCCCGTCTGTAAATACCCAGATTGGTTATAAACTGATTTTGGGTAGCTATCTGCACATTGTAGGCTGGTTTGAGTTGACCATTTTTCATATGATCTTCTTTCATGCGCATGAAGGTAGCGTCTGTATCTGTCTTGCTGTAAGAGTTACGATCTGCCAATGTTTCGAGTTGGTGTTCATATTTCTTTAAACGAGGAAGATAATCATCCTGTAGTTGTTGAACCTGTTTACGCTCAATCTTATCCATTTTGTCCAAACGAGCATTCAACTCTTTGACTTTTGAACTAAGTAGATTACTATCAATAGGCTTGGGGGTATCATCCAACTTCTCTGTTTGCTTGTCTTGTTCGATATGTGTGTCAACTAAAGACAAAATGGTTCTGATTTTAGATTCTAGTCTGGTCTTATACTTTTCAACACTCCCTCGCCAAACAAAAGAGTACTTGTTGGATACAGATTCAATCTTTGTACCATCAATATATTGTACTTCTAAACTTACATATCCTGATTCTTGTAATAAAAGTACAAGTTGAGTAAATAAACTTTTGATATCCTCTTTCAATCCTTCACCACGAAAGCGATTGATCGTGCGAAAGTCAGGGCAACTTTTGCCTGAGAGCCACATGAAGTAAATGTTCTCCTGCAAGCATTTGGCTATCTTCCGACAAGAATAGATATTGCACAGATAGGCATAAAACAGCACTTTGAGTAACATACGTGGATGATAGGCACTGGTTCCTCCCCCTTTGTACTTGGATAATAAACAATCAATATTGAGTTGGTCAACGATCTGATTGACAATCAAAACGGGGTGGTTAACTGGAATATGTTCCAAAAGATTACTGGGAAACAGAACATTTTGGTTGGAAGTTAGGGGCTTAAATACTATCTTAGTCATTGCTTTTGAGATTGTTGTGCAACGTTAAGATACGATTTTTTAACGAATAATCCAAAAAAGTAAGAGGCTGATTCCCTTTTGGGACAGCCTCTTT
>JASLEN010000266.1 GCA_030151105.1 Dysgonomonas sp. | reverse complement strand
GATGGATCAAGATGAGGAGGTGGCTTATGAGCCAGCAACTAGACCCGTTACAAAACCAGCTGCTAACATGAACGAATCAGTTAGAAAAGAAAAAATAACTCCTGTTTATCAAGGCGATGCTAACGGATTGAAAATGTATAACGTAGTGATAGCTGCAATGGGAATGAAGCCTAATGCAGAATCATTGAAAGCGAGAATTGAGCAAGCTGGATATAAAACAATCTTGGTTCAGAACGAACAAGGTATGTATAGAGTGATTATTGCAAGCTCTGACAGCAAAGAACAAGCAGTTGCAAAACGTGCAGAAATTTTAGAATCATTCTTTAGCGAAGGTAGTCAAGCAGCTTTGCAATCGAAGTATGGTATTCCATTCACAGATTGGTGGATACTACAACGTGATTATTAAGAATCAATAGGAATTGTACAAATATGAAAGGAAAGAGTAATATCGAAATATTATTCTTTCCTTTTTTGCATATAATGATTATCTTTGTTTGTTGATGAATATTTTTTTATATATTTGCTAACCAAGATACAATCCAATAATATATTGTTATGCGCGCTATATTTTACACAACTTTATTCGTATTTGCTACCTTACTTACTGTCTCGTGTGTCAAAAAGACTAAGCCTGAGGTCGAATCTTCATCTGTAATAGTTCATGATGGAGGTACTCCTGCACGATCGGGTGAAGGACAAGACTCTCGACAAAGACTTGACGAAATAGGCATGGGCGGAGAAGTGAAAAGAGAAAAACAAAATGTTAAGGTAGTGAACACAGGAGATGTTCAGAAACTTAAAAAGTATAGTGTCGTTGTTGCCACATTGACTAAGCAAAAAGGAATAACTGCTCTACAACGCTTCTTTGATAGAGATGGAATACAACATTTTGTGATCAAAAACCCACAAGGAAGATATTACTTTGTTATTGCTAGCTCTGATTCTGAAGAAGTAGCGATGGAGGCAAGAGCAAAATTCTTGATAGAACATACGGTAAATAAATCGAGAAAAGATATTTGGGAGCAGTATTACATTCAGTTGACAGATACTTTTATCCTAGAAAAAGAATAGTATTTGCAACACATGAAGATTAAATTTTTAGGTACAGGTGGATCAATTGGCACTCCCGAAATTGGTTGTAAATGTCCAGTATGTACTTCAAACGATATAAGAGACAGACGCAGTAGAGCGTCTGTTTTAGTTTCTACACAAGGCAAGCGCATCTTGATTGATTGCGGACCAGATTTCAAAGCACAGATTATTAATGAACCTTTTGCTAAGCTTGATGCCGTCTTGCTTACACACGAACATTATGATCATGTGTCGGGGATAGATGATTTACGCACTTTTGGAAAATTTGGAGATGTAGATGTTTATGCTAATCGTCTGACAGCAGATGCTCTTCGAATTAGAATTCCTTATTGTTTTGCAGAAAAGAAATATCCTGGTGTACCTAATATTCTATTACATACTATTGC
The DNA here is from genome assembly GCA_030151105.1 of Dysgonomonas sp. GTDB lineage: Bacteria > Bacteroidota > Bacteroidia > Bacteroidales > Dysgonomonadaceae > Dysgonomonas. Next base: position 5,890 of record JASLEN010000266.1, on the reverse strand, counting down.
CGATAATGAGCACTTTGTAGTAGAAGATATAGAGATTGAACCTATAACTGTACTGCATTATAAGCTGCCTATCTTTGGGTATCGTATAGCTGACTTTGCCTATTTGACAGATGTGAAAACTATTCCAGAGGAGGAGTATGGTAAGCTAAAGAATTTAGATGCCTTGGTTATAAGTGCATTGCGTCACGAGGAACATATCTCTCATCAAACGATAGAGCAAGCGATAGAAGTGGTGAAGCGTATCAATCCTAAGGAAGCTTATTTTATTCACATGTCGCATAGCATGGGCTTACATGCTGTAGAAGATGCGAAGCTTCCCGAAGGCATGCATTTTGCTTACGACGGACTAGAGCTTATTATCTAAGCTCTATTTCATCTCGTTTAATTTTTACATCACAATAATGGCATCTAAGCGTAACATTCTCTTTGTCAGTCACCAAAAAGTGTGTTGACATTGGTTCATTATTTGTGATACACTTTGGATTTTTACATTTCACAATATCGCGAATAGTATCAGGTAGAGTAGCGCGTTTTTTCTCCACCACTTCGTAATTTCTGATGACATTTAGGACAATGTTGGGGGCAATGACTGCTAGTTTATTAATTTCATGTCCTTCAAAAAAACGGTCAGATACTTTTATAATTCCTTTCGTACCCATTTTGTGGCTCTCTAGATTGTTTCCAATCGTAATTCTATCTGCAATAGATTCAAGCTTTAGCAGTGATACTACTTTAAATAATATATTGGACGGAATATGATCTATTGCTGTACCATTACAAAGTGCAGCTACTTGTAGCTCTTTTATTTGTTTTCCCATTTTCTTCTACTTATTTTATTTGATCAGAAATGTTTAATATATCGCAGATAACAGCTTGTCGAGTGAAAACTCCATTCTTAGCCTGTTCAAAGTAATATGCTTTAGGACTGTCATCTACATCCTGTTCTATCTCTTTTACACGTGGTAGTGGATGCAGAATTCTTAGATTATCCTTGCTATCCTCTATCATGCTCTTTCTCAATATATATACATTTTTTACTTTCTCATATTCCATGAGGTCGGTAAAACGTTCACGTTGTACACGAGTCATATACAAAATGTCTGATTGATTGATGATATCCGTCGAAAAGTCGGAGTTCTCCGTATATTTTATATTATTATCGTCACAGAAGTTTTTATAAACCTCTGGTATCTTCAATTCATCAGGCGCTATGAAGTTGAAGGTAGGATTGAAGTGAGACATGCCAATGATAAGAGAATGAACAGTTCTGCCATACTTCAAGTCTCCCACCATCGTAATGGTCAGATTCTCTAAAGTGCCCTGTGTCTTATAAATCGAATATATATCTAGCATGGTTTGCGTAGGATGCTGATTGGCTCCATCTCCAGCGTTGATGATAGGAATATCTGACACCTCCGAGGCATACCTAGCAGCTCCTTCCAAGTGATGACGCATGACGATGATATCTGCATAGTTTTGCACCATTTTGATAGTGTCTTTCAACGACTCTCCCTTGGTAGAACTTGTGGTTGCGATATCTGCAAAACCAATCACACGTGCGCCAAGTCTGTTGAATGCTGTCTCAAAACTGAGTCTTGTTCGAGTAGATGGTTCGAAGAAAAGCGTAGCACACACCTTGCCGAGTAAAATACGCTGATTGGGATTTTTATCAAACTTTTCGGCGAGACTTAAAATCCTAAGAATATCTTCTTTTGAATAATCTTTAATAGAAACTAAACTTTTCATGCTGTTATATATTTTATGGACTTGCTAGTTTTAGGACAAAAAATATCCCCGAAGAATAATACTCCGAGGATACTAATATATAAATCGTTGGCAGCGGCGATATGGTCGCTCAATTCAGTCTTTTTATTAAAATTCTGTTTCATTGCTGCTTGTTTGTAATCTGTATGCAAATATAATTACTTTATTTGTATATCTGCCAAATCATCATCAAGTATTATTTTTATACTGTTATTTTGCTTTCCATTCATCTGTTCTATAGTACCATCTGTCTAGCTAAATGTTAAAAACATCAAATCTTGTAACCTTTTTCCCTATAATGTTACATATAATGAAAAGTAACATCTTACTTTAAAAAATATTAGACGAGGAAATAACTATTAATAATTATACACATTGATCAGAATACGCAACTTAAATAAGACTTACCATGGTGCATCACCATTACATGTGCTCAAAGGAATCAATATGGATGTGGAAGAAGGAGAGTTCATATCCATTATGGGGGCATCAGGTTCGGGTAAGTCAACGCTTTTGAACATTCTAGGAGTGTTAGATACTTACGATACAGGAGAGTACTATTTGGACGGAGTTTTGATAAAAGATTTGTCAGAGAATAGAGCTGCCGAATTGCGTAACAGAAAAGTTGGATTTATTTTCCAGTCTTTCAATCTTATCTCGTTCAAGAATGCTTTAGAAAATGTGGCACTTCCTCTCTATTATCAAGGGGTTAATCGTAAGAAGAGAAACGAACTGGCATTGGAATATTTAGATAAGATGGGATTAGCATCTCACGCCAATCATCTACCTAACGAGTTATCGGGAGGGCAGAAGCAACGTGTGGCTATTGCTCGTGCACTATTGTCTAAACCGCAAATCATCTTAGCCGATGAGCCAACAGGAGCCTTGGATAGTAAAACATCTCAGGAGGTGATGAAGCTTTTGAGAGAAATCAATCAAAAAGAAAATATTACCATGCTGATTGTTACACACGAGCAAGGAGTGGCTGATGCTACAGATAGAGTAATACATATAAAGGATGGAAAAATCGGCGATATCATAATCAATGAAAACCCTGTAATAAATTTATAAAGCAGATGTTTGATTTTGATTCATTAAGAGAGATTGGCTCTACGATAGGCAAGAATAAGATGCGGACAGCACTTACTGGAATTGCTGTAGCGTGGGGAATCTTTATGCTTATTATTCTACTGGGTGCAGGGAATGGCTTGCAGAATGGAGTCTCTTCCAATTTTTCAGGGCGAGCTCTCAATTCAGTTACCATCTGGCCAGGAAGTACCTCTATACCTTACAAAGGGATGCCTACAAATAGGGCAATCCGTTTTGATGAAAGAGATTATGACTTAGTAAGAAACAAGTTACCTGAGGTTGAATATGTTTCTGTCACTGTTGGACGATCTGCCACAGTGAGCTATGGTGAAGAGTATGGCTCGTGGAGATTGCAGGGCGTTACTGATGATGCGCAGTATATCAATAATCTAAAAGTGTTGAGCAATAGTGGACGTTTTTTGAATAAGATGGATATCTCTAGTCGAAGGAAAGTAATTGTCATCAGTAGAGAGATGGAGACCATCCTTTTCAAAGGAGCAGAGCCAATGGGTAAGTATGTGATAGCCGATGGTATTGCCTTTCAGGTGATTGGGATTTATGATACAGAAAACACATCAAACAATCCACCTGCTTATATCCCTTTTTCTACAGCACAAATGCTTTATAGTGGAGGCTACGGATTTGGTCAAATTGATTTTACAATCAAAGGAGTACATGGGGAGAAAGAGAATGACGCATTCATAGAAAAAGTGAGAGAGAAGTTTGGACAGCTACATACTTTCGACCCACAAGATAGATCTACGTTGTATATTTGGAATACTGCAAAACAAGCAGAGGAGACAAATGCAATGTTGATGGCTATTAAGCTTTTTATATGGGTTATAGGTATTGCATCTTTGATGGCTGGAATAGTGGGTGTGGGTAATATTATGCTGATTACAGTAAAGGAACGTACTAAGGAAATAGGTATTAGAAAAGCATTGGGAGCAACTCCTAGCTCTATACTTCGTCTGATAATAATGGAGGCAATTCTCATTACCACCGTCGCTGGTTATGTGGGCATTGTGTTAGGTGTGGGATTGACAGAGGGTATTAGTAGTCTGATGGGAAGTGCTGAAGGTGCACCTTTTAGAGACCCAACGGTAGATTTAGGTGTGGTGATATTAGCAACCTTAGTGCTTATAGTTGCTGGTGTTTCGGCAGGCTTACTTCCAGCGTTGAAAGCAACCAAAGTGAGCCCGATAGAGGCTATGAGAGCTGACTAATTTAATATAGAAAAGAAAGAAGATGTTTGATTTAGATAGTTGGCAAGAAATATGGGCAACCATTTCCAAAAATAAGCTTCGAAGCGCTTTGACTGGTTTTGGTGTGTTTTGGGGAATATTCATGTTAGTCATTCTCATAGGTGTGGGCAATGGACTAAGCACGGGAATGTATGAGAATGTGGGTGGTATTGCATCCAACTCTAGTATCTATTGGTCTAATAGAACGAGTGAAGCATACAAAGGATATAGAAAAGGACGCTGGTGGAACGTAACTAACAGAGACCTAAATCTAATAAAAGAAAAAGCTAAAACGGTAGAGTATATTTCACCAATACTTTTTGGAGGAGGTTCGGATAAAAATATTGTACGAGGGCAAAAATCAGGATCATATGGTTTAAGAGGAATCTATCCAGATCATTATCATGTAGAGGGACAATATATTTTGCAAGGGCGCACCCTCAATTATCTAGATATAGAGCAAAAAAAGAAAGTCTGTGTGATTGGAAAAATGGTGTATGAAACCTTATTTGAAAAAGGCGAAATTGCTGAAGGACAATATATACGAGTTGATGGGATTTATTTTCAGGTGATTGGTGTTGTTAGTCCTAAGGCTAATATCCCTTTTATGGGTCGTGTAGAAGAATTAGTTTATTTACCATTCTCTACCATGCAGACAGCCTTCAATCATGGAGATGTTATTCACCTGTTGAGCTGCACTACCAAGCCAGGTTATCCTGTGACTGTGACCGAAGATGAGGTGAAAGGTATTTTGCGAACTGCAAATAATATTTCGCCCACTGATGAGAAGGCTGTGCGTAGTGAAAATATTGAAAAAGTATTTCAGATGTTTCAAGGATTATTTTTTGGCATAGATTTCTTGATTTGGTTAGTAGGTTTAGGGGCTCTTTTTTCGGGAATTATCGGCATTAGTAATATTATGCTAGTGACAGTGCGAGAACGGACACGAGAAATAGGAGTGCGGCGTGCATTAGGTGCTAAACCAATGGCTATAATGATACAGATATTGAGCGAAAGTTTTGTGCTCACAAGTATTGCAGGAATGCTTGGTTTCTTAGTGGGTATTGCAACATTGGAAGGGGTGAACTCTGCATTAGCTGATGTGTTTGCTGAAAGTCCAATCTTTGTTCCACTCTTTGTAACATTTAATGTGGCTATCATTTCCATGATAATATTGATTCTCTCGGGATTACTCGCAGGAGTGATGCCAGCTTTGAGAGCTTTGAAAGTGAAAGCGATAGATGCCATACGTGACGAATAGAAATAAATAAAAACAGATATATAAAAGTACTTATGAAAAAGATTTTAAAAATACTATTGTTTGTTCTCATAGGAGTAGTCATATTGGGGACTTTCTATTTTTTATATGAAAAATCTCAACCCAAAAAGGTAGTCTATGAGGTTAATAAGGTAGAGAAAGGAAATATAGAAAAAACATCAGTAGCTACAGGTAAGGTATCTCCAAGAGACGAGATTTTGATTAAACCACAAATTTCAGGTATTATTTCAGAAGTGCTCAAGGAAGCAGGCGACTATGTGAAGGTAGGTGATATCATTGCTGTGGTGCAAGTAGTGCCAGATGTGTCGCAGCTGAATAATGCAGAGTCTAGAGTAAATGTTGCTGAAATAAATTTGAAGCAAATTAAATTTGCTTATGAGCGTCAAAAACAACTTTATGAAAGAGGGGTTATTGCTCGTGAGGAAATGGAGCAGGCAGAAGCTGACTATAACAAATCGAAAGAGGAGTTGTCAACTGCAATCGACAATAAAGATATTGTAATCAAAGGGATTTC
>JASLEN010000451.1 GCA_030151105.1 Dysgonomonas sp. | reverse complement strand
TAAGACAGCAAAGTATTATTCAAGCCTAGCACCTTGCCATATAGGCAATTATCAACTAAACTAACTTCAGCAGAACCGACATAACCTTTATGCTTCAAATAAGTTGCATCATTTTGTTCCATCATTGAACTTTTAGTATTTGTTAATTCGGAAGCAAAGATAAGTCATTTTAGAAAATAAAAGTCAAATAACAGAGAATAATTATATACCTTTGATAGTATCAAATGATAGCATCAACATGAAGCCACCTTATAAAATAACATCTAAAATTCTTTCTTTAATAGTATCTGTTTCGGAGAAATTAGGAGAGGTAAAAACAGCTTATCTAAATCAACCTCCAGCAGAACTTAGAAAACAGAATAGGATAAAAACAATTCAGTCTTCTTTAGGAATTGAGGGTAATACCATGACAATTGAGCAGATAACAGCTCTATTAAATAACAAACGTGTGTTAGCTCCACAAAAAGATATTCAAGAGGTTAAGAATGCAATACTTGTCTATGACCAATTGGATAAATACAAAGCATATAGCATTTCTTCTCTCTGCCATGCTCACAAAACATTAATGACTGGTTTAGTTGATAACGCTGGCGAATTGAGAACTACGAGTGTTGGTATTGCAAAGGGAGACAAGATAGCCCACATAGCTCCACCTTCTTATTTAGTGAAATCGCAACTTGAGGAACTTCTTAAGTATGCTAAAAATGATACGGACATCTTATTGATACGAAGTTGTGTTTTTCATTATGAGTTTGAGTTTATACATCCTTTCTTGGATGGCAATGGGCGCATGGGGAGATTGTGGCAAACAGTTTTGTTAAGACAAGAATATCCAGTGTTTGATTATCTACCAATAGAAATACTTATCAAAAAAACACAAGTGGAATATTATGACATATTATCTAAATGCGATAAGCAAGGCGAATCAACCTTGTTTATAGAATATATGCTAAGAATTATAGATGAAGCACTTGAAGAACTTTTATCTACTCAATCTGTCAATCTAGTTGGAGAGGATAGAATCAGACTTTTCAAGGATATTATAAAAGAGGAATCTTTCTCTAGAAAAGATTATATGCGACACTTCAAAGATATATCGAGTGCCACAGCCAGCAGAGATTTGCGAGGTGCAACAGAAAACAACATACTGATAAAAAAGGGGGATGGAAGGCTGACTACTTATCAGTTTTATTAGCTATTTTTGACAACAAAGGAAAATAAAAGAAAACAGCTAGTAATACTATGCAACTATATCAAAATACAAAAAACACACTTTCTAGTTTAAAGGAGAAACCTTTTAAATTAGAAAAAGATATGCAAAGCATGTTTGAAGCTAATATTGAACAGATTACTGAGTTCAAATTAGTCAAATCCGAATTTGCACTAAAAAACTTGAGATTAGATTCTTTGGCTTTCAATGAGGAGAGTAAATCGTTTGTAATCATTGAGTATAAAAGAGACAGGAACTATAGTGTTGTCGACCAAGGAGTTTCTTATCTAAATCTGATGCTTGAATACAAGGCTGACTTTATTGTAGAATACAATGAGTCATGCAATAAGAACTTGAAACGTGATGATGTTGATTGGTCGCAGAGCAAAGTAATATTTGTAGCTCCATCATTCACAAGCTTTCAAAAGCAGTCTTCCAATTTCAAAGACTTACCAATAGAATTGTGGGAAATCAAACAATTTGAGAATGATATTATTGTAATCAATCCTATCAAGAAAGCACAATCAGCTCCCAGCATCAAACAAGTGCAACCAACAAGCACAACTTCAGAGATTAGTAAGGTAGTTGAAGAAATCAAGGTATATACTGAAGAAGACCACCTAGAGGGTAAATCTGATGAAGTGAAAGAATTGTACGAAAAGTTTAAAGAAGCAATTCTGAATTTATCTTCTGATATCGAATTTGAACCTAAAAAGCTTTATGTAGCCTTTAAAAAAGGAAAAAATATTGCTGACATTCGCATCATGACAAAAGGTTTAAAGATGTGGATTAATTTACATAAAGGAGAGCTAGATGATGCAAAACACTTAGCTAGAGATGTTTCAACAACAGGACATTGGGGCAATGGCGACTACGAGTTACAAATACCAGACACCAAAAATTTAGAATATATAATGAGCTTGGTTAAACAAGCTTTGTAAAATATAGTTGTAATTAATTTTTCAACTATATATTGGATTATTCTCAGCAAAGTAAGATTTATAAGTAATATGAAAACACCTACGATAGAAGCTATTAAGGAGAAGAAGGAAACTTTAACAGGAAGTATCGACAAGTACCGAAAGCTGATGAAAGAGCAAGATGGTATAGATTTAAACACGCCTCAATTTGGAGAAGAAAACGAATATAGCATTAATGGATTAATTGCGGGGTGCAGAAACATTTTAACTGATATTTCGTACCTAACTCGATCTCACGCATACTTCATAAAGGTATCTACTAAGGCTGAACGAGAAGCAATAAAAACACATTTAATTAATTTAGACAGCTATTTTAACGACAGCGAACATAAACTAATAGCAAGTTCAGTCGATGCGTTGAAAGTTGCACTAAGAGCCTATAATCTCAGGTTGGATAAAGACCGTTTTCTAGACTTCAGTAATGAAATAGATAATCTAAGAAGAAAAGCAGCCCTACTAGATGAACAAATTGATGCTGTCAAGAAAAAAATAGAAACTGGAGAACATATACATACAGAAATACTCGCAACTAAAACTCTAGTGGAGGCAACTTTTAGTTCTATAAATGACAGCAAAGATGATTTATTAGTAAAAGTAGAGGAGTTTGAAAATAAATATAATGATTTAAGTGATTTAGCTGATTCAGCGACGAGTAATGCTAGTAATATTGCAACCAAACTAAAAAGTGCGACTGAAGATAAATCCATTTTTGATGATTTTATAGATAAAATAGATACTAGAGAAAACCTCTTCACTAAACAGGATGAGACTTTTGTTAAATACGATAGCAAACTACAAGAATACAAGGCAGAACAAACAGAAGTACTTAATAAAGCTAAAGATTTAATTGAAAAATCTAAAATAGCACTAGGCTATACTACAGCTGAAGGTTTAAGTACAGCTTTCTCAGAGAAGCACTTAGAATCAAAACATTGGCGCAACACTATTGGATGGCTAATTGGTGCTGGGGTATTTATCATTTTCACATTACTTTTAGGGATATGGATATTAACAGGATGGGGTATTGATTCTAACACAGATACTTTAGTGAAAATAATAGGAAGATTAAGCTTAATTCCATTTACTCTATTAGCATCCTTATTTTGTGCGAATCAATATATAAAACAAAAGAATATAATAGAAGACTATGCCTATAAATCAGTTCTTGCTAAATCAATGATAGCCTTCTCCGAAGAATTAAGGATAAACGATAATGAACGATATGCTGAATATATTTCAACAGTACTTAAAGAAATACATCAAGATCCGCTAAGAAGAAGAGATAAAGATCGAAAAGAAGAACTGAATCTA
>JASLEN010000264.1 GCA_030151105.1 Dysgonomonas sp. | reverse complement strand
TAGAGGAATATATGGATAACGAATTCAGTGACAAACTGATGCAAGCTATTTCAGAAGAATTAAACACTTACTTTGAATAATCAACAAAATGGAAAATAACAAACAATTTATAAGAACAGACATCGCAAAATTGAGCAAATCGCCAGCCATTGTTTCGCTCTCAGAGTGTCCTAATTATGTGGAGTTTAGCAACAATAATGAAGCAAAAGAGCCAGCAGACTATATCTATCAGAAAAAAGAATGGATATGGCAGGTAGTTGGATATAACCTAGATTGGGCAGATCAAACTCCAACGTTTAAAATTTTAGAATCGAAAACTGGGAACAGATATACTTTCCATAATAATTATAGAATTCATGAAATCACCTATGACGAAGAAAAACGAGAGATACACTACCCAGTATATACTTCTGACAAGAATAAAAGTGCAAGTTCATTGAGCGACGCACTTAATAAAGTTCAGTTTCTGAGAGATAATTTTGACATCAGAGCAGTAAATAATTTTGTAATATTTCAGAACAAAACAACATCAAATCACCACGCATTCTCGGTTGAAGAATCCTCTCCCAATTTCTCTAGACACTTGAAATTGGAGAGCAAAAATCCTTATTTAAACCCACAGAGAGACCTCAATGGATTCTTAAAAATAGAAGTGTTCAAATACGACATAGAGTCACATTACATTCCAGCTCCCGAAGCTAGTGAAAAGCAACAAAAAATAGACCTAGAGAAATTTATCTCGCACAATAGCACAATATACCTCAAAGATCTAAACACTTTAACAGAGTATAAGTTTTCAGGAACAAAAAACAAAGAACATATCTCCACTGGTACATTTTTTCTGTCGGAAGATACCGCCATCACAGCTCAAAATATCAAAGAGTGCTTGATGAGTAACAACTTCGTTAGCAGCAACTTTAATGTAGATATTATATATAACAAAATATCTAACAAGTTTGGTAATTTGATTAAATTAACTGCCCTCGATATAAACAATATACAAAACAGCACTATCAGTTCTGTTAATGAGGACTACATTTATGCTATAGGAAATATTATAAAAGACGACAACGACTCCATTTTCAATGGTTCATCCAACGCTGCTATTGAGATAGAAACCTACACCAATACAGGTTCATTGCTAGGTGAGAATATTTTCCCCGAAAACAGTATGGGCACTTACATGACTACGCTTCGAAAATCGTATCACGGCAAGCCTCTATGGTTTGATCTCAATGCTTTGATTGCGAATAGAAATACATATTCTAGTCATTTTTTGGATACTAATTCATGGTGCGATGCTGGTACAGTTGCTGATTATCGCTTCATTGCCAGACGATTCGACGGAACGAATCGAGAGCCATTCTATATTTCTGACGTGCTGTATAGCATTACTGGATATGATAGAAGTTTGAACGATAGCCAAATAGAGAAATATATCTACAACACGGAGCTAAATAATAAAATATCGCCGCTGACAACCAAACTACTTTTTACGCATATTCCTAACCAAACTCAATATTTCAATTTTATTCTTGCTGACAAAAATAGAAAAAAAGGAAAAGAGAAAGATATATCGCTAATTTACAGGCTATATAGTCAGTCTAACAGGCTTATTTATGATGGTTTAGATGAAGAAAAGCACAAGCTACACTTAGTCTCTCGAGAAGAATTGGCAGTCGTAAATACGATTAAATTAGATATAGATTCTGTAATAAAAGACTATAAAAACAGAGTCGGATTTTCAGCAAAAGAAGTTGGATATGTAGAGGTTACGTTATGCCACACCATCAATAAAAATGGTAGAGAAGAAGAAAAAGAAAGCGAAAAAATAACTTTCCAAATTCTGCCAGCATGCTTGCACAAAGTGAATGATTTTGCTTTTTTGAATGCTCTCGGAGGATGGAGTTCGTTCAATTTTGGAGGGGATCAAAAGACTGATTTCAAGGCTAATCCAACAAGTATCTTCAAGACACAAACACCTCATTATAAGATTAGTGACGAAATAGAATCAGTCTATAGTCAAGATATTAAGGAACAATTTTCCGTCAAAACTACTCCCATCAATTTGGAGACAGTAGAATGGTTGAAAGAAATGAGTGCTTCTAAGGCTGTTTATGAGCTATCAACTAGAAGATATATCATTGTGGATGAAATGAATATACAGCCAAATTCGAAAGATGAATTATTTACCGTGGAAATGAAATATCGTTATTCAGATTCATTCAACGGAAGAGTACAATAAAAATATTTAACACAAACTTGAGAGAGAGTTGGGATAATGTGATGTTCCAACTCTTCTTTTTAAAACACTAATTATATGGATGTTACATCAGTATTTGAACGTAATCTTGCTGCATATAATAAAAAATACAGATACATTGTCAACAAGGGTTCTACTCGTTCTTCGAAGACCTATAGCCTCTTACAATTATTGTATTTGATTGCTCAATGGTCTCAGAAGTCGATAATTATCTCCATTGTTTCAGAATCAATCCCTCATCTCAAAAAAGGCTGCATCAGAGATTTTAAAGAGATTCTTCAAAAGGAAGGAGATTGGGACGAAAACAATTGGAATGCAACAGATTATATCTATAAAGTAAACAATTCGATTATCGAATTTTTCTCAGCAGATAGCTCTGGCAAGGTACATGGTCCATCGAGAGATATTCTGTATGTAAATGAGTGCATTAACATTGAATATGAAGTATATAGGCAATTAGCGATTCGAACAACGGAAACTATTTTTTTGGATTGCAATCCCAATTTTGAATTCTGGTTGGATGAGAAAGTTATCTCACAAGAAAAGGATGCAATACTTATTCATTCTACTTACAAGGACAATGAGTATCTGACTGATGCTCAGACCAAAGAGATAGAAAGCAACAAACAAGATGCCAATTGGTGGCGAGTATATGGAGAGGGTAAAACTGGGAATCTAAGAGGAACAGTCGTTCAGAATTGGAGGATAGTAAACTCATTACCTGATAGATATAAACAAAGATGGATAGGCATTGATTTTGGCTTTACCAACGATCCAACAGCCATTGTGGACATTCGACTTTCGGAAGGAAAATTGTGGATAGATGAAATACTTTATGAGCGAGGCTGCGACAACTTGATGATAACTAAAACATTGAAAGAAAATGGAATAAATAACGATATCAGCATCATAGCAGATAGCGCCGAACCCAAATCAATACAAGAAATTCGCTCATTTGGCTTTCGCATAGAGGCAGCACAAAAGGGGCGAGATAGCATCCACAATGGCATCGAAATCTTAAACAGATATGAGAAAAATATCACCAAAAGGAGCACAAACATCATCAACGAATATCGAAATTATCGTTGGCAAATGGATGCTTTTGGAGAGCCTACGAATGTGCCTATAGATCGTTACAATCATGCTATTGATGCTC
>JASLEN010000450.1 GCA_030151105.1 Dysgonomonas sp. | reverse complement strand
CATCAGTAGATGAGTTCCGTAATATTTTCCCTATACCATCTACAGATATGTCGGTTAATGTAAATCTTACTCAAAACCCTGGGTATATTAAATAAAAATATATCACATGAAAACATTTAAATATATAAATATAATGTTGCTATTAGTCCTCACAGCATTTGCCTGTACTGATGACTTTAGCAAGGTAGAATATGATCCAGCAAATGCCAAAGCTGGGGAACTGTCAACTCTTCCACAAAGTGAGTATGTTTTACTTGTAGAGGATGCCGAAAAAGCTGTGGCAACATTTGAGTGGGGAGCAATGGATTTTGGTTTTCCTGCTGCTATTAAATATACACTAGAGGTTGACTTGCAAGGGAACAACTTTGACAATGCAGAAGAAATTACAACCGTAAATGCAACTAAGGCGGAGGTATTGACCAATGCTCTCAATAAAGCAATGATGGCTCTGCAAAAAGTGTATGAGTTTGAAGACGAAACACCTCAAGATGTAGAGTTTCGTGTAAAAGGCTCTATGAGTAATTCAGCAGCACCTCTTTATTCTACTGTAATCAAAACTACGGTGACTCCATACTTTGCATCCCAAATTCCAGAAACAATGTATATGATTGGTAATGAGTTTGGTGATTGGACTTGGAGCAACAAAAATGTGGTGAAAATGATTCCTGTAAATGGAAGTCCTGGTAAATTTTGGGCTATCAAATACTTCAATACGAGCACTGAATTTAAATGGAATTCAGAAAAGGCTTGGAATGGAAAAGATTTTAGCAAGCTGGAGAACAATATAGGTTTCACGCATTTAAGTAGTGGAAATGCAATTGTCAGCACTGCTGGTTTATACATGGTTTTCATGGATGTTAATACAAGCACAATCAAGCTAGAAACTCCTGAAGTATTTGGAATAGGAGACACCTTTGGTGGATGGAATATGGGCACATATCCTATGACTATAGAGGGGGATAAAATGACTATCACTACCGCTGTTGCTGGTGCATTGAGACTGTATGCCAACTCATCTATCTCTGGTATTGGCGGCGATTGGTGGAGAATGGAATTCATTATCATTGATGGTAAAATAGAGTATAGAGGTAATGATGGAGATCAAACAAAAGTGACAGTTGCTGCAGGGCAGAAAGTAACTCTCGACTTTGCAAGCGACACCGGAACTCTAGATTAAATTCAAGCAAGTAATTAATAAGGCAGTCCAAAGCTATAATTAGGTCTGCGACCGTAAGGAATATTTAACAGATAAATATATAAACAGATGAAAAAAATATTGATACTGATAAGTTCAATACTTACTCTCGGGGCACTTTCTGCACAAGAGCTAAAATCTCCCAATGGAGAATTTGTGATGAAATTTGCTTTAACGGCTAAAGGTGAGCCTAGTTACAACTTGGTGTATAAAGACACTGAAGTAGTAAAATCAAGTAAACTCGGTTTAGAGTTGAAACGCAACATAGATGGAGCACCAGCTAGTTTCGATGATTTTGCACCACAGGCAGATGCAAGTTTCAATGATAAATTGACTTCGTTGTATGATGGCTTTTCGGTAGCAGATACCAAAGCTTCAGCAAATGATGATACTTGGCAGCCAGTGTGGGGAGAAACAAAAAATATTCGCAATCATTACAATGAGTTACTTGTAACACTAGATCAAAAAGCAACAGATAGAAAAATGTCTATTCGTTTCCGCCTATTTGATGATGGTCTAGGATTTAGATATGAATTTCCCGATCAAAAGAATTTGATCTACTTTGTAATTAAAGAAGAGAGAACTCAATTTGCGATGCATGGCGATCACAAAGCATGGTGGCTGCCAGGTGACTACGATACACAAGAGTATGATTATACAACTTCAAAACTTTCTGAAATCAGAGGTTTGATGAAAAAAGCGATTACGCCAAACACATCACAAACTCCTTTTTCTCAAACGGGTGTACAAACTGCGTTGATGATGAAAAGTGCTGAGGGAATCTATATCAACTTGCATGAGGCTGCATTGATTAATTACGCTGCAATGCATCTTGATTTGGATGATAAAACGATGACTTTCGAGTCTCATCTTACTCCTGATGCTGTGGGTGACAAAGGATATATGCAAGCACCTTGCACTACTCCTTGGAGAACGATAATTGTAAGTGATGATGCTCGTAAGATTTTAGCTTCGGATATGACTTTGAATCTTAATGAGCCTTCAAAAATAGAGGATACTTCTTGGATCAAACCTGTAAAATATATGGGTGTATGGTGGGAGATGATTACTGGAAAAAGCACTTGGCAATATACTGACGACCTAAATGGCGTGCAACTAGGTGTTACAGACTATTCTAAAACCAAACCTAATGGAAAGCATGGTGCTACCACCGAAAATGTGAAACGTTATATTGATTATGCTTCTAAACATGGTTTCGATGCTTTATTGGTAGAAGGTTGGAATCAAGGATGGGAAGATTGGTTTGCACGTTCTAAAGACTATGTTTTCGACTTCGTAACTCCATATCCAGACTTTGATGTAGAGGCTGTGCATGCTTATGCTAAGAGCAAAGGAATTAAGATGATGATGCACCACGAAACATCTGGAGCTATCCGCAACTATGAACGTCATATGGATAAGGCCTATCAATTTATGGTAGATAATGGATACACTTCAGTAAAAAGTGGATATGTAGGAAATATTATTCCTCGTGGCGAACATCACTATGGGCAATGGGCTGTAAATCATTATCAATATGCTTTCGAAAAAGCTGCTGATTATAAAATCATGGTAAATGCTCACGAAGCAGTGCGCCCAACAGGAGTTTGTCGTACTTGGCCAAACTTAATTGGTAATGAATCGGCTCGTGGAACAGAATATCAAGCATTTGGAGGAAATAATCCAAATCATACAACTATTCTTCCATTCACTCGCCAAATTGGTGGACCTATGGATTATACTCCTGGTATTTTCGAAATGAGTATCAGTAAAATCAATCCTGACAATAATTCTCACGTAAACAGTACTTTGGCTAATCAGTTGGCATTGTACGTAACTATGTATAGCCCATTGCAGATGGCTGCTGACCTTCCAGAACATTATGACCAATTCCTAGATGCATTCCAATTCATCAAAGATGTGGCAATAGACTGGGACGAAAGCAAATACTTAGAAGCAGAACCAGGAAGCTATGTTACTGTGGCACGTAAAGCTAAAAGCGAGAATAAATGGTTTGTAGGTAGTGTGTGTGGTGAAGAAGGACATACTTCAACTATCAAATTTGATTTCTTAGAGGCTGGCAAAAAATATGAAGCAACAATCTATGCTGATGCAAAAGATGCTCATTACAAAACTAATCCTCAAGCATACGAGATCAAGAAAATAAAAGTGACCAACAAGTCAAAATTAACTCAGAAATTAGCTCCAGCAGGAGGTTATGCAATTAGCATCGTAGAACTATAATCTGAGACCCTTTTTTAGAATATAAATGATTGAATCCCTACCTCTAGATACTGGGGTAGGGATTCTTTTTCCAAGAATATACATTATGAGAAGATATATACTAGCACTTTCTGTATTTCTTTTTGCTGCTATTCAGTTATTTGCAATAGAAATCAAAACTGTTGATCCAGCTTTTTGGTGGGCAGGAATGAAAAATACAGAATTGCAGATTTTAATTTATGGAGATAATGTGGGCAAGAGTGAAGTGTCCATTTCATCAACTAAATCGAAGATTAATCAGGTGGTGAAACTCGAAAATCCAAACTACCTATTGCTCTACCTAGATATTTCCCAAGCAGAGCCAGAGATATTCGATATTCAACTGAGTAGAGGAAAGACGAAAAAGACAATAAATTACGAGCTTAAGCAGCGTAAAGAAGGAGCAGAAGATAAGCAAGGATTTGACGCAAGTGATGTTCTTTATCTTATTATGCCTGACCGATTTGCTAACGGAGACGAAAGTAATGATGTGGTCAAAGAAATGCGTGAAAAAGTTGTAGATCGTAGCAATCCTAGCGGACGTCATGGTGGTGATCTGAAAGGGATTGAGAAGCATCTAGACTACATTTATGATTTGGGAGTTACTGCTATTTGGCTTAACCCTACACTCGAAAATGATATGGAAGGAGGTTCATATCATGGATATGCCACAACTGACTATTATAAAGTGGATAGACGTTTTGGAACAAATGAAGATTTTGTTTCAATGGTCGAAAAAGCCCATGAAAAGGGACTTAAAGTCGTTATGGATATGATTTTTAACCATTGTGGAAGCGAGCATTTCTTCTTTAAAGATAAGCCTTCACACGATTGGTTCAATTTTCAAGATAATTTTGTGCAAACATCATACAAAACAATGCCACAATTTGATCCATATACATCATCTTACGATATGACAATGGCTGTAGATGGATGGTTTGTAGAATCTATGCCAGACCTCAATCAACGCAATCCGCATGTTGCAAAATATCTTACTCAAAATAGTATTTGGTGGATAGAATACGGTGGAATTGATGGAATTCGTCAAGACACACATCCTTATGCCGATTTTGATATGATGTCGCAATGGTGCAAAGATGTCTCTACTGAATATCCTGCATTCAATATCGTAGGCGAAACATGGCTCGGAAACAATGTTGGGATTTCGTTTTGGCAAAAAGATAGTAAAATAGCTCATCCCCGAAACTCTAATCTCCGTACAGTAATGGATTTTCCATTAATGGATATCATGAACAAGGCATTTGATGAAGAGACAACGGATTGGGGACAAGGATTTTCTCGCATACACGAGTATTTGGCACAAGATATTATATATGCTAATCCGATGGACTTATTGATTTTCTTGGACAATCATGATACTGATCGTTTCTATAAAAATGAGGAGCTGACAAATGACTTTAATCGTTATAAACAAGCTCTGGCTTTCTTGTTGACTACTCGTGGAATCCCTGAGTTATATTATGGTACAGAGATTCTGATGTATGGAAATAAAGGGAAAGGTGACGGCTATATCCGTGAAGATTTTCCAGGAGGATGGAATGGCGATACCAAGAATGCTTTTGTAGCAAGTGGACGTACTGAGAAAGAAAATAGAGTGTTTGATTATACTAAGAAACTACTGAATTGGAGAAAAGGAAATGATGTGATAGGGAAGGGGAGCCTTCTTCATTTTTCGCCAGTCAATGGAGTGTATGTATATCAACGAAAATATGAAGGTAAATCAGTTCTAGTGGTAATGAATGGGCATTCAGAAGATAGAGAGTTAGACCTTACTCGTTTCCAAGAGATTCTGACTTCTACGCAAGGGAAAGATATTATATCTGATAAGACTATTGATTTGAGCGGGAAGTCTCTCCAAATAGGAGCTAAAGATGTATATATTATAGAAATGAAATAATTTTCTTATTATAAATATCAAAAAAAGGTCTGATAGTAGAAATGCTATCAGACCTTTTTTATTTATCATAGGATGAAGATTATTTTTTCTTTTCTCCGCTGCTCAATGCCTTGAAAATTAAACCTTCTAGTTCTTCTGCCAATTCTGGATTGTCACGCACAGCTTCTTTCGCAGCTTCACGTCCTTGTCCAAGTCTAGTTTCACCGTAACTATACCACGATCCACTTTTCTTGATAACTCCTAAATCTGCACCTAGATCGACGATTTCTCCTTCACGAGAAATACCTTGTCCATACATGATGTCAAATTCAGCCTTGCGGAATGGAGGTGCTACTTTATTCTTAGCAACTTTTACACGTGTTTGGTTACCAATCACATCTTCTCCATCTTTCAATTGTCCAAAACGACGAATATCCAAACGTACAGATGAGTAATATTTCAGAGCATTCCCCCCTGTTGTAGTCTCTGGTGAACCAAACATTACGCCAATTTTATCACGCAACTGGTTGATAAATACACAAGTTGTATTTGTCTTGTTGATTGCAGCCGTTAACTTACGTAGAGCTTGCGACATCAATCGCGCTTGAAGTCCCATTTTAGAATCTCCCATCTCTCCTTCAAGCTCTGCTTTTGGAGTAAGAGCAGCCACAGAGTCAATCACCACGATATCAATTGCTGACGAACGAATTAGTTGTTCAGCAATCTCCAATGCTTGTTCTCCACTATCTGGTTGCGAGATCAAAAGATTCTCGATATCTACACCAAGCTTTTCTGCATAAAAACGGTCAAAGGCATGCTCAGCATCTATAATTGCTGCTACACCACCAGCTTTTTGAGCTTCGGCAATAGCATGAATTGCAAGTGTTGTTTTACCCGATGATTCAGGACCATAAATTTCAATGACACGACCTCTAGGATATCCTCCTACACCCAAAGCAGCATTCAAGGCTATGGATCCAGTAGGGATAACTTCGATATTCTCAACCTTGTCATCACCCATTTTCATTATGGAACCTTTTCCATAACTCTTTTCTATTTTTTCCATTGCAGCCTGCAATGCTTTTAATTTCTCTGCATTAGGACCTTCTTTCTTGTCCTTAGCTTTGTCTTTTTCTTCTGCCATTTTCTATTGTTATTGTTTTTTATTTGTCTAATATTTGCAAAGCGTGCTCTTTAGTCTTAATCTCTTTGGGCGAAATTATTTCTGTGATCACACCCTTTTCATCTATGATGAACGTGGTTCTAAAAGTACCCATATATTTTCGTCCTGCCAAAGTTTTTTCGCCCCACACTCCAAATTCTTCTACCAATTTTTTATCAGTGTCTGCAATCAGTGAAAAGGGTAGATTTTGTTTCTCTATAAATTTTTTATGAGATGCAACACTGTCAGTGCTAACTCCCAGAACAGCATAGCCTTCTTCCAAAAGTTTTTCATAATTATCTCTCAAACTACAAGCCTGAGCCGTACAGCCAGGTGTACTATCTTTAGGGTAGAAATAGAGTACCAGTTTTTTTCCTTCAAAGTCAGAGGCTTTTACTTCTTCTCCATTCTCGTTTACTCCTAGTATTGTAGGGATTTTATCACCTATTACCAATGCTTTCTTTTCTTCCATCTTTGTTTCCTCCTCTTTTTTATTGTTAGTGCCACAACTGATAAGTAATACTACCAATAGTGAGCAGATTATATTTTGATAAATTTTCATATGATGTTATTTAACAGGTTTGAACCATTTGTCATTTGTAAGAGGAGTATAACCCTCCATTTTATCGAGTAATTTATCGATATTATTATCTACAATCAATAGATTTCTATATTCTTCTTTTACAAAACCTCTTTCTATCATTTCCTCTACAAACTGAAGGATAGGATCGTAAAACCCTTGGATGTTTAATAGTCCGATTGGTTTTTTATGGAGAGCCAATTGTGCCCATGTAATCATCTCAAATAGTTCTTCCATGGTTCCAAAACCACCTGGTAGCGCAATAAATGCATCACTCAATTCGCTCATTTTAGTCTTGCGCTCGTGCATAGTTGTTACCACATAGCTGTGCGTAATCCCTTTATGCTCTAGTTCTTTTACTTTCAAAAACTCAGGAATAACTCCATGCACCTCTCCTCCATTGTTTAGAGTTCCATTTGCCACAGCTCCCATTAGTCCTACATGAGCACCTCCATATACTAATGCTTTGTTTCGTTGGCCTATTGCTTGCCCCAAAGCATAAGCCTGTTCCATATATATGGCATCAAAACCTGTAGCTGATGCACAATATACTGCTATCTTATTTATATTCATTATAATTATTTTTTTGACGGAAAACAAAGATAAGAATATTCTAGTATCTTATTGTTGCTAATAATTTCAAATCCTCAATCGAAAATATATCTTTGTGTGGTACATTCGTTTATACCAAACTTTAAGAAATTATATTTCAAGATATGAAAAAAATAGCATTGCCCTTTATATTCTCACTTCTAATACTAATAAGTAGTTGTGCAAGTTCAAAAAAAGTAGTTGAAACTGCTAATTGGCAGAGTACAGCAAAAATGGAGGAAATTGAGATTTTTGTAGATACAGAAAGCATCAGACAAGATGGAGAAAAATTGATTGCTCGAGAGAAGAAAGTATTTTACACTAATGCGAGTAAAGAAGAGTATGTTGAAAAAATCAGAGCGAAATATGCTGCTTTAGGCAAAGCTGCTAAAGCTGACAAGTGGAGCGACTTTAGCTATTGTATATACACTTCAGAATATGACTGTGTGAATAGCTGTTTTCGCATATTAAGTGTAGAAGATTATGACTCTAATGGAGCGAGAATAATTAGAACCACTCCCAACAAAAAAGATGAGAAGTGGCTCCAAGTAAATCAGCAGACTGTGGGTGATTACAGTTTTTTCTTTGTTTGCGATTTTGAAAATTGAGATTTAAACTACTCTCTTTCCAAAAGGAAATAGGGCAAGCGGAATCATTTTGAAATGTTGCTTCCCAAATGGTATTCCTATAATCGTAATGCATAGGATAATGCCCCAAAATAAGTGAGTGAGCATTATAGGGATTCCTCCAATGATGATCCAGATAATGTTCATTATCACATTTAATATTCCAGAGGATGACTTAATAGGTTCTACTTCCGAACCAAATGGCCAGATCGCTAGCATGCCTAATTTAAATGACTGTAGTCCGAAAGGAATGCCAATAATTGTGAGCATGAGAGCAACTCCCGCTACAAAGTATTCTATTGCAATCATAAAACCTCCAAATAGGAGCCATAGAAGATTACCTAATGTTTTCATATTTCATTCTTTGTTTTGTTCTAAAAATGTTCTCTTTGTAAATGTAAACAATATTTTGATTTAAAAGTTTGTTTATCTTTATTGCAAAACTAAAAATATAATGACTCGATATTTACTCTCTTACATTTTTATAACGATACTCCTTTATTCATGCACTCCTTTTGATAGCGATCAACACAACAAGAAGCTATTACAGGCTAAGTGGGAGCAAGTCGAGATTGTATATCCCAATGAGAGTGGAGATTCTTTGGTTGTGGAAATGCCCGAAGGATTGACGATGCTCACTTTTGTAGGAGATAGCTGTTTGGAGCAGATGATAGATATTGATAAGTCTCAACTTTATTGTTTTGAAGTAAAAGATTATGTATTGAGACTAGAGAAAGATTCTTCATCTATTAATTATCTAGATATTAGAAAGCTGACTGCGGATTCACTTATTCTACATTCAAATTATAGGTTGTGGAAATATATAAAAAAAGCAGATTGAACACTCAATCTGCTTTTTTGTTTCGTCTTACTTATCACCTATACGCCTATAAAAACCTGTTTCTTCTATATTTAGTAGTGTATTGTGTACATTCCTGAACCTATCATATTCTTCAAATATGCGTTGCCCGTTTCCATTAGTATAAATAGGGTTTTTGATCCAGAACTTGAAGTTTTCTATAACTTCTTTACCAGTCTTAGGATCTGTATAGGTATTGAACATATTGACTACGTCATCTATAATGTCAAAACTCCCTTTCCTATTTGGAGTGCCATCAGCAAGATACTCTTCAAAGATTCTATTATTTCCTTCTAATCTAAAAACAACCATTAGTCCTATTTTCTCTTGGATATTTGTTGGGGTATCTTTTATTGAGTTGTTTACTAGGTATTCATATTTATAAAATTCCCAGCGTCCTAGTAGCTCATTGATATTGATATTGTTTTTCTTAAATAGAGGTTCATTAGGCAGAAAATTAGGAGCTTTAGCTACATTTCTATAAAATCTACTGTCTTCAATATTATATTTGATATTGTCTGCAGTTCCATTGTATTTAAAGCTATAGGTGAAGTTTGTTTCAAACATTGTTGGAACATTAAGCTTAGGGTATCGTTTTACATCTTCTCCTGTTCCATCTTTGCCAGATTTTCCTATAAATTTAAGAAATATACCATCTCTTTTGCCTGTTCCTGTTGGACCATTTACCCAAATGTCAGTTGTATCATCATTTTTATAATTTCCTATTCGGTATTCGCCAGACTGAGTTTTGTGTCCAAATACGTTTTGTTCGTAGTAAGTTCCATCTTCATTGAATGTAACAGAGAAGCCATCATTCTCAGTGAATCTATAAAGTGTTGGCTCATTTGTATTAGTAGGTATAAGGTTTTTTAGAAAAAAGTACACCTCCCATTTTCCAGCTAATGTTGTATTTGATAGTACCACTTCTTCGGGTGGAGTTGGAGGAGTATATGGATTGTCTTCATTATTAATACAACTGGTAAGGATTAGTAATGCGGTAATGAAAAGCAGTAGTCTTGTTGTGTATTTAGTTATCATACTTCGTTTATAGATAAAATGAGGAACAAAGATACATTATAAAAATAATTTATCGAACTCTTTTTATTTGTAATTGTCTAATAAACGTGAATTTAGAAGAAATATTGTTTGAGCTATTCTCTCATTATACTGTAGTATCAGATTTTTAAACTATACTCAGTTACAAGCTTTTGTTATTCTATATAGTCTGTCTAAATCAATTTTTAGAGTGACTTCATCTACTCCTTAAGATATGTCTTTGATTTTTGTGTTAAAGCTCTTTTTCATTTCTTTAAATGATTTTATTAACTTAACTTTACCGCAGCAATGGTTTGTTAGTATCACATTAACAACTAAAGAGGGAATGTCGTGTAAATCGACAACAGTTACCGCTGCTGTGAGTTCTACTATCAGCTATTTGATAGACAGCTTTTCTACAATATCCACTGGACTAGTTCTGGGAAGGAAGAAAAGATGAGAACGAGTCAGAAAACCTGCCTTTGCATCTACGATTTTACAACCTGCGGTTTTACAGAGGGTAAGTCAAATGCAATAGCTAAGGATATGCACATCCCATCTTGCATATCTAGTTCTATATTCTAGGAATAGAACATTGATTTTCACGACTACTCTTGTACTTCACATGTTGTTTAATTTTAGATTTTGTAATCAACAAATTACTTGATTTTTAAATTAATAAAACATGATCAAAAAATTAATCATTGCTTTAGCAGTCATTCTTACTTTCAGTTATTGTTCAGATGATGACAAAACGCTTGCGCCCGCACCAGAGGTGTCTGATGTACTCATAGAAGGTACTTCAGAGGATAATCCATTGCAAATAGAAGTTGGAGAAACAATAACTGTATCGCTGGTTTTGAAAGAAAAGTCAGATTTAACCTATAGTTGGTTATTGGATGGCAAAGAAGTTAGCAATGTAGAGAAAATGAGTCACAAATTTGATGAAGTAGGCAGCTACAAGTTGTCAGTAGTGCTTACTAATGAAGATGGAGTGTCAACCTCAAAAGAGATTGGAACTTTTACAGTAGTACATCAAATTCCTGTAATAACAGAATTCTTATTGGATGGAAAAGTTATCACTGGAGAAGTACAAGTGACAGCTACATCCGAATTGTCCTTTAGCATAGAGGCAGAAAAGGCTGAAGAAGTGGCTTACTCTTGGACAATAAATGGAAATGAAATTGCAGATGAAAAAAAATCTACCTTAAAATATACATCTGGTTTGTCAGGAACTCTGATGATAACTTTAACAAATAAAGACGAAGTTTCAGTGAGCAAGGAGGTAGAATTAATAGGGCCATACAAAAATGGGACTTTTATTTTTGGGACTACAAACTCTGCTCTCACTTTTATAAGTGAGGAGGGAGTACAAACTACAGGGAACAACCTATATGAAGTCATAAACGCTGGAGATAAAATGGGAAGCGAAGGGATAAATGACTTCCAAATTTACAATAATAAGATTTATATGCTGATCCCTACTATTTCTTATCAAGATCAAAGAGGGCAACTTGTGGTTGCTGATGCACAGACTTTGAAAAAAATAGAGACTATTACGGCTGACGGTTTTAACCCCAAAAATTTAGGAACGATATATAATCTAAACATAGTGAATGAAAATAAAGCATATATCGGAAGCAATCATATCATGTCGGGTAATATATCTGGAGTGAAAGTCCTAGATATGAAAGAGAATAAAATGTCTGATTCTAGTATAGAAGGGACAGAGGGCAAAATGGGTGAAGCTGGACCATCGTGGGCTAGAATGTTGAATTTAGGTAGTCATACTATCATCGCATGTGGTACAAAAGTACAAGTTGTGAATCATACTACAGACAAGGTAGAGAAAACACTGAACTTTGAAGCAGGACAGGTGACTGATGTGGTAAAAGGGCGCAACAATAAAGTGTATGCATTGGTGAATGGAGCAAAAGATGAGGGTGCTTTTATTGCAGCTATCAATCCAGAAACCTATGAGATTGAGAGTCGTACACCATTGACATATAAAACAGAGAATTTGAAGCTAAAAGGTGGCATGGGTAGCTCGCAAACGGCAGTTTCTCCTGTCAGCGACGAAATATTCTTTTGTGTGGCAGGGGCTAATAGTTGGTCTTCAAATCCTGAGATCTATAAATATAACTATACGACCCAAAGTGTAAATTTCTTTGTAGATGCAACAGATGCGGCTAGTTCTACAGCTATCAATGGTTATATGGGTGTGGATGCTAAAGGTATATTGTATGTGCCATTGAGTGGAGAGTGGACATATCAGAGTGAAACAATTATTGGATATAATATCAAATCTGATGGTACGGACTATAAGGAATATAAAGCTTTGGGGCAAGGCGAAGGAAATGTAATGCCTACATGGATGAAACGATAAACTAATTATAAATTACAAAAATGAAAAAATTTATAGTATTTGTGAGCTTGATATGTTCTCTTGTAGCGATATCTTGTTCCGATAAGAATCATGATAATGAACAAATTCATGGTCTCAAAATAGAGTCAACTCTAACAATGTCTGTTGGAGAAACAAAAACTTTGGAGGTACAGGTTCTGCCAGAAAATACCACAGAAAAAGGT
The DNA here is from genome assembly GCA_030151105.1 of Dysgonomonas sp. Lineage (GTDB taxonomy): Bacteria > Bacteroidota > Bacteroidia > Bacteroidales > Dysgonomonadaceae > Dysgonomonas. Next base: position 3,920 of record JASLEN010000450.1, on the reverse strand, counting down.
GTTTATGTTTGGTCTAGTTCAGATGAGTCTGTGTTGAAAATAGAAGACAATGGTGCATTCACTGCTTTGAAAAAAGGGCAGGCTACTATAACTATTCAATTAGAGCGTGATACGAAAATTAAAGCCGAATGCCTTGTCACTGTCGCAGGTGAGGAAGGGGAATTAGATCCTAATGCTGTGGTGGTGTTTGAGGATATTCAGCTATCTGGTATCATGTTGCAGTATGATACCAACCATGATGGAAAGTTACAAGTGTCAGAGTTATTAGTAATAACAACGCTTGTAGTTGCTGACAACAATATTGAGTCATTGAAAGGAATAGAATATTTGCGAAATCTAGAGGTGTTTGATGCTTCACGCAATAGTATTACTGAATTTGATTTCTCTCAGAATAAAAAACTGAAAGAACTTTACATTAAGAATAATAAGTTGAAGACTCTAAATCTAAGTCCTTTGGAAGTGTTGGAGGTCTTGGATTGCTCTGCAAATAGACTTTCAGCAATAGATGTAACAAAAAATTTAGAGTTGAAAACTTTACGTGTTGGTCTCAATCACGAAGGACGAGGAGATAGTGGATTGGGAATAACAGAGCTAGATGTGACAAAGAATACGAAGCTAGAAGTATTAGATTTGAATTACACTAATGTTTCTAAATTGGATTTAAGTCAAAACCCAAAACTAAAATGGATTGATTTCGGACTTACAGCTTATACAAGTGAAGAGAGTAGCCCAATTACAACAATTGATTTCTCTAACAATAAAGAGCTAGAGCACATAAGTTGCAATGCAATGGTGAGAACCTACAATACTGATGGCGAGCTTATCAAAGATAAAAAAGGTTTAAGTGCTATAGACGTAACCATGTTGTCTAAATTGAAGCACCTAAACTTTGAGGGGAATAGTATAGCTAGTATCGACTTGTCTAAAAATGGAGAGTTGTCTCATTTAAATGTTGCAAGAAACTATATCGAAACATTGGATGTGACCAACAATACGAAATTAGAATATCTGAATTGTGAGTGGAGTAAACTTTCAACATTAGATCTTTCAAAAAACATAGCGTTAACAGAGTTGAACTGTGCAAATAATCAGATTAAAACGCTAGACATTAGTAAGACTGCAATGAGTTATTTATTGGCAAACAACAATGAGATAGCAACATTTGAGCTAGGAGATAAAGTTTTTAACACTCCTAAAGATGGCAAACCTTATCTGTACTTGAAGTTGAATGATAATAAGATTAACTCAATTGATCTGAGTAAGCAGAAGAATCTAGCATGGATTGAGATTAATGATAATGAATTAACAAGTCTTGATATTTCTAATTGTACAAATCTAGGAGGCGCACTCTTCAATAACAACAAGATAACTACACTCAACCTTTCTAAAATAGATAGAATATGGGAAGTGCAAGGAATGAACAATCAGTTGAATGGTGATTTGGATGTGTCTCATCTCAAGTTGAGCCGTTTGTATCTAGAGGGTAATCCTAATCTGAAAAATATATCAGTGTGGAATGGTTTTGATGAAGGATGTACAAGCCTTATTGCAGATCATACAGCGGGTAAGACAGAATCACGAAAATGTTACTCCAAGGATGCCACAGCATCGTGGATAAAATAAACTGGTGTGATTACTATGTATTAGAAAAAAGCGACCTTAGAGAATAGGGTCGCTTTTTCAATTTATACTTATTTCTTCTTTTGAAGAAGAATATCAAGAGTCTTTAATTTTTTGTCTGTAAATGCAATATGAGCAGGGATTTCTCCTGTTTCTACTAGCCATTTCAACTTGCCGTCTGGGCTAAAGCAATAGAGCGTTCCAGAAGTTACATAGTCTTTGGCATCTGTTACAAGGATATCTTTGGTTATGGGATCAATAGCCAGACCATAGGGCAGTGTAATGTGTTTATCAGTACCATCTGTGATAAATTTAGAATTCACTAAATGCTGTGTCTTCGTATTGATGATACCATAGGTTGTAGTATTTGTACCCGTAATGTGGCTCCATGCTGTACTATAGAGATAAATAGAATCGCCGCTAACTTTCATATTGCTACACGCAATGTTTAAACTTCTAACGACTTCGTCTTTCTTGTTTATAATATATAATTTGGATCTAATGTATTTGTAATCACCTCTTGAACTAACATAAATATTACCATCACTATCTAGTTGCATACGATGTAGATTGATCCCTACATCTATTTTCTTTTCTTCTTTGAAATTATCGAGATTGATTACCGAAATTGTTCTATCATAGTCAGGAACACGATATCCTCCAGAATTGGCAACATAGAGTTTATTGTCTCTTACCACCATCTCTTCGGGTTGATAGCCCACAGTAGCTTGCCCTACAATCGTCATATCTGTGGTATCCACTTTCACTACCATTCCTAATGGTGCATTTGGCTCTATTGAAATAGGACCATTGTATGAACTAACGTAAGCATATCCTTTGTGAAACACAACATATCGGCAATTGCGAATGCCAACAGAACTCTCATGAACACCTGTCTCAAGATTCATAACTTCCATATAATTAGAAGCATTGATAACTGCATATAATTTATTGCCATAAATCTTAAGATCGTTTCCTACGTTTCCCAAATACATAGATGCTGTTGGATTTAGTTTTGGGTAGATGTTTTGAAAATACGACGCAGAGTCCCTGTCAAAATAATCCAGAGTTACTTTGTTATTTCCCATATTCGATTCATTCAAAAGAAAGAAACTTGAAGTTCCTTTGGGCAATGGAGTTATATCTGGGTCTTGAAGTTCAGGATATTCACCTCTACAAGCATTAAATGCTATGGTAGCTAAGATGATGCTGGCTATGATGAATAATTTATTCTTTATTGAATTCATATTTGTATTTTTAGAATGAAGCACTTATTACAAATTTGAAGTTAGTGCCTGGCATAGGATAGTTTTGTACAATATCGTATTGTTGATTAAGTATATTGTTCACTTCGGCTGTCAGTCTCCAATCTGTTTTTTGCCACCTGAGCGATTTTGTGACTGCCAAGTCGTGAGTGTACCAAGCTAAGACTAGATATTTTTTATCATTATTCTCACTACTAGTATATCGTTTTCCTGCATATACAAAACTGTAATTCAAATCCCAACTCTTATAGCTTGTACTTATTACTGCCGATCCGCTATGCCAAGGAATATAAGCAATTTGTCCTTTGTAAGTGTTTTGATGTTTGCCGTCTGCTCCCAATTCAGAATTGGAATAGTCCTGTGCCTTCTGATAGGTGTAATTCAGCCTAATATCTGTCTTAAAATCTTTAGTCCATTTGAGACCTGTTTCTAGATTTGTTTCAATTCCTTTTATTTTGACCAATCCAATGTTCATCATTGTCCATCTAAAAGCCATCCCTCCAGGTATTGCTAATATCTTATCAGTAACCTCATTGTAATACGCATCTACTTGTGCTCCAATATGTGACACAAAAGAATTATAAAATGGCTTGCTATAAGTCAATCCTAGATTATATTGTGTTGTATTTTCGGGACGTAATTGAGATGTTCCACTGCCTATAATGGTATAATATATTTCGTTGAAAGTAGGCAGCCTAAAAATCTTTTTATAGAAAGCTCTAACATGGAAATCATGATCAAGCCAAGGCTGATAGGCTACAATTATTGTAGGAGTATATTTATCCCAATTTTTATTCGTTTGGATAGAGCCTGCATACTCCGATTCTCCAGTTGTGGGATTCTCTATATAGTTGCTTTGTTTAAATGATTCGTGTGCATAAGTTGCCAAAAGACTTCCTTGAATTTTTACTTTATCAAAGTAGAGTGATGTGGCTAGGGCAGCCCATGCAGAATGTCGAGTGGGATAGGAGAACTCGTTGAGATTGGCATTCAATTTATTATATTGATAGTCGGCAGCAAGGTTTACACTCCAAA
>JASLEN010000235.1 GCA_030151105.1 Dysgonomonas sp. | reverse complement strand
TCGCCCATCACCAACACAGACATATCTGTGGGGGCAACTTGCAAAGCTACCTCAATAGCTCTATTGAGTTCGGGTGAATTGCCTATTATCCCAAATCGTTGTTTAACTTGCTGTATATCTAGTTTCGCCATATCATTGAGTCGTAATATTCTGTTTAAATCACTACTGACAAAATTACATATTTTATTCCTCTTTTGTCAGTTTTGCTCTTAATATCTGAGTCGTGAATACTTCAAATTAGGAGACTTTAGCATTTAAACAAATTAAAGTCTGCACTTTTTATTACCTAAAGAAGGTGAGAAATCTGAATTACAAGTTTTCTTTAGCTTATTTTTTATTAAATTTATGCTGATTAAAACACATATACGATGAATATATCTACACAACATTTAGTCTATTTTAGCGCTACTCGCAATACTCAGCATGTGATTAGGCATATTGGAACAGAAATGGGTTTCAAAACTTTGGAGCATAATATTACCAAAGATACTAAGTCTGATAGTGTGAAACTTTCACCAACAGAGCTGCTAGTTGTTGGTGTTCCTTCCTTTGCTGGTCGAGTGCCTGTAACTGCTGTTGGAGCCCTGCAACGCTTCAAAGGGAATAAGACGCCAGCTATCATTTTTTGTACCTATGGAAATAGAGATTATGATGATACTCTATTAGAATTGAAGAATATTTTAGAAGCGAATGGATTTAAAGTTATATCTGCGGCAGCTTTTGTTTCCCAACATTCCATTTTCCCAAAAGTGGGGGAGGGCAGACCAAATCATGAGGATGATAAGGATTTGTCAGAGTTTGTAAAGAAGAATTTAGCAATTTTAGATGAGTTGAAGGATGCTTCCTCTATTGGAGAATTGAAGGTGAAAGGTAATTATCCTTATAAACCTCTCGGAAATATTCCATTGAAGCCTCTCGGCAATAGTAGATGTGACTCTTGTGGAGTCTGTGTGCACCTATGTCCTACAGATGCTATCCCAGTAGATAATCCAAGAAAAACAATCAAAAACAAATGTATTTCTTGTGCTCGATGCATTGCTGTTTGTCCTCAAGGCTCAAGGCATTTTGGAGGGCTTCTGTATAAAATTGCTTCACGGAAATTTACGAAAAAACATCAAGAAGCACAATCTAATGTATTGACGTATATAGAATAAGTAGGAATATCTAAACTCCTACTTATCACTATCTTTTGCCAAAGCGTATGTTTTGTCTTTTAGGAATTGACCAAGCTCTTCAACGCTTTTGTATTGTGCTTGCTCCTCTGGTAAAATTGGCTCTCCTAGACGTACGTAGATCGTTTTGCCTTTTTTGTTATAGACTTCATGTCCAAGGCGAAGACTACGAAGTCGCCAGTTGACAAGGTCTAGAAAATTGAAGAACCATGAGTTTTTTCCACTAAAGTACATCGGTATAACAGGCACTTTTGCACGTTGAATTAGTTTGATGACAGAGGGCTGCCACTCTCTATCTTCCACCTCCATCTTTAGTCCTCGTAGCTTTGTTTTAGATACTGCTCCAGCGGGGAAAAAACCAAGTGGATGTCCTTCTTTTACATGGTCGATACATTGTTTCACTCCCTCTAAGCTAGAGCGTGCAGCTAGTTTGCCACTTGCAAAAGGATTGACAACGATGAAGTGCATCGCCATAGTATCTATCATCCCAAGGATAAAGTTTACCATCATCTTAAAATCAGGACGCTCTTTTGCTATTGCACTAATTGCTGTGATGCCATCAATGTGTCCATAAGCATGGTTTGATACCGTAATGAAGGCTTTTCCTTCGTATTGCTTTATGACTTCGAGATTTTCTACAACAATATTTACACCCACATCGTCGAGCAAGTTCTGACAAAAATCTACACCTTCCAAGTGTTTGGATGTGTCGTAAATACGATTCACCTTATTCATTCCTGTAAGAGCCATTGCAAATTTGAAGATGCCTCTTCCAAATTTTCCTTTCAGTTTCGGAACTTTAGCTTGTAGCTCCTCTACACTAATTAATACATCTTTCATATTATTGTCTAATGTCGTTGTTTAGTTTTGTTCTTCATTCAGTTCTATCACTTCGAGGTCTTTGATTTCTTTGCCATCAATAGTAAAGCAAACCAATGTCCTGACGTTGTGAAAACCATGAATGCCAGCAGCTCCAGGATTGATGTGCAAACAATGTAGATGCTTGTCATACATCACTTTCAAGATATGTGAATGTCCTGAAATGAAAAGCTGTGGAGGCTTTATTTCCAAAACGCTTTTAGCCTTAGGGCTATATCTGCCAGGATATCCTCCTATGTGTGTCATCAGCACTTCGATGTCTTCTATCTCAAATCGTAGAAATTCGGGATACTCCTGTCTCAATTCCTGTCCGTCAATATTGCCATATACAGCTCTGAATGGCTTGAGCTTTGCAAATCTATCAGCCAATTCCAATGAGCCAATATCGCCTGCATGCCATATTTCGTCGCAGTTGGCAAAATATTTTTCGTAGCGATCGTCCCACCAGTTGTGCGTATCGGATAGAAGTCCTATTCGTTTCATTTTCTTACAAATTAGTGAAAATAACAAAAAGGAGAGATAGCACAAAAGTTCCCATAGAGGTGAATTTCAAATAGGGATCGAGCAATCTATTTTCTTTTATCTTATATATATTAATAAGCATCTTGAAAAAAGCTAAGAAGACTATAAGGTAAATATAATTATACCATAAGTTTGCATATAATATATTATAGATAAGAAAACATGCTAATGCGCCGATGGTGAGGAAGGCATGATAGTGTTTTGCTCCTTGATACCCTAATTTGATCGCAACAGTAATTTTGCCTGATTTCAAATCGTTATCTCTGTCACGCATGTTGTTGACGTTCAATACTGCTACAGTCAACAAGCCTAATCCAATAGCGGGTAGCCAAGGACGAAAGTCAAGTGAGTGTGTGTGCAGAAAATACGTTCCCACAACAGCTACAAGTCCAAAGAATATGAATGAGAATAAGTCACCTAAACCTTTATATCCATACGGGTTTTTACCAGAAGTATATTTGATAGCTGCTACTATCGAAGCCCCTCCAAGTGCAATGAATATTGCAATCTTTAGGGGATTCATAAATTGAAGTGCTACCAAGATAAGTCCCAACCCAACCACCATAGCTATGAGGACTGCTAGGTAGATGCCTTGTTTCATTTGCTGCGGTGTGATGGCTCCGCTTTGTACGGTTCGGGTAGGACCTACACGTTCGCCAGTGATGTCAGTTCCTTGTTGATAGTCGCCCAAGTCGTTTGCCATGTTGGACAAAAGTTGCAAAATAGTGGCAATTGCAATGGTGAGCACAAGCACAGTGAGGCTAAAAGTTTGTCCACTACTACCCTCTAATGCCTGAGCCGCTATTCCGTTACCTGCTAGTGCCGTAGCTGCTGCCAGAAATAATGTTCGAGGGCGCAGCGCTGATATCCAATCTTTTGTTTTTGCCATGAATGCAAAGTTAATCTATTTTTTGTTTACACAAACAAATTAGATGAGCCAGAGATGTTATAGAGGATGCTCTGTAATTATTAAATAATGATGAAGATTTGTAATAATACTATCAAAATAATATTTAAAACAAGTATTATTGCTATTTTTGTTCTCCGTTATTAATATGTAATAGACAGAGGTACGATAAGTTACTAATTATAAAATTATCTGAAATCAAAATGCTGACAGTAGAAAAAATAGGTGGTACATCCATGTCCCAATTCAAGGACGTTCTTCACAATATTATCTTGGGCGATAGAAAGCCAGAAGAGTTGTATAATCGCATTTTTGTAGTTTCTGCTTATAATAATGTAACCAATTGGTTGCTAGAACATAAAAAGACTGGTGAACCAGGTGTCTATGTTCAATTCTTAGAAAGTGGTGACTATAGCATTGGTTTAGATAGTTTGTGTCAGCGTCTGTTGCTCATTAATAAAGGCTTTGAAGAAATAGGGCTTAACCTCAAGGAAGCTGAAGAATTTATTGTTTTCCGTATCGAGCAAGCAAAGACGATGCTCCATAGCTTGAGCAAAGTGTTGGCGTCTGGTTATGTTAATTCAGATGATATCTGTTTGGCAGCTAGAGAGATATTGGCTTCGATAGGAGAGGCGCACTCTGCTTGGAATTCAGTTAATATCTTAGCCAATAATGGGATTACTGCTCGCTTTGTGGATTTGTGTGGATTTAATGATTCACATCCATTGACTATCGATGAGCGTATTCATAGAGCTTTCGATAAATTGGATTGGTCTAAGATGCTTTGTGTAGCTACGGGTTATACTAAAGGAACAGAGGGGATTATGAGAGCCTTTGATAGGGGATATACAGAGGTCACATTTAGTAAAATAGCAGTAGAGGTGAAAGCCAATGAGGCGGTCATCCATAAAGAATATCACCTCTCTAGTGCCGATCCTAACATTGTGGGAGTGGATAATATTGTACCAGTTGGACGAACAAATTTTGTGATAGCAGATCAGTTGGCAGATATTGGTATGGAGGCAATTCACCCTAAAGCATCTAAACCTCTCGAACTTGCTGGAATCAATATAAGAATTAAAAATACATTTGAACCCAATCACCCAGGTACACTAATCACTAAAGATTATGTGTCCGAAACGCCAAAAGTAGAAATGGTATCGGGCACAGACAAGGTGCTTGCAATTGAGATTCATGACCCAATGATGGTTGGAGAAGTTGGTTTTGACTTGCGTATCATGCAAATATTCGAGCGATTGAGCGTTAGTTATATCCTTAAATCCACTAATGCTAACTCGATTACGATGGTGGTTTGGGATAACTATAAATCTCGAGAGTTAGTATTGGAACTTCAAAAGGAGTTTTACCAAGTAATAACAGAGCGTGTGGCATTGGTGTGTGCTATGGGAACTAATATTGCGATGCCAGGTTTTATGTACCGAGCGTCTAAAGCTTTATACGAAAGAGGAATCAATATTGAGAGCTTAGGGCAATCACTTCGTCAGGTGAATATGCAATTCGTCGTAAAACGTGAATTCTATAAAGAGGCTGTAGTGGCTCTAAATAGCGAGTTGTGTGTGTAAGAATCATAAAGAAGTGCCTTTTTCGTTAATATAATTGGATGAAAAGATTTTTAATTCTATTTTTGCTATCGTTGACTTATTGAATGAGGATTGTTTAATACCAAAAAAACAAACGCACGCAAGAGAATTCTACTTTTCTAATGGTGTTTTTGTCTCTTGTAAAAGGCTGCATGAAAAAGTGTTAGCGCTACCAAGATTAAATAAATTCTTCTAATTTGTAATAAAATATCGGAAACTCTGTTTTAATTTAAAACAGTATAGGATGTTTTAGAGTCTAAAAATAGAGCCAATCTGCTTTGAAAGATGAAACGGAGTTGTATATTTGCACTCGCACTTTCTGATTTTATAGCAGAGGATGAGATGAAAGAGAAAGTAATATGCACAAAAGTGCAACTTAATAAATGTTTGAAAAGAAATAAAAACTAAACTAATTCACTAAACTAAAATTTATTATTTATTATCACTATGGGAGCTAAACAACAACAAAAGCCAAGATCAAAAGGAGTATCGGCAGCGCTGGTAATCGTAGGTTGTGCAATTATTGCACATGCTTTTTTCTATTTCTTCTGCGGAATTGGACATCCAGAAGGATTTGGAATCACAGATTTCAATCACTCACTTTCTCACTTTAACGATGGTGGCCATCCAATAGATAACTTTGGAAAACTATATTCAGGAGGATTCGTTATTCCTATCGTTATCACTTTGCTTCTTACTGTATTTGCACTTTCAATCGAAAGATGGTTTGCAATTGGTAGAGCAGACGGAAAAGGAAATACAGCGAAATTTGTTATGGAAGTTAAAAATAGATTAGATGCTAGCGATATGAGCGGAGCAGCTAAACTTTGCGACCAACAAAAAGGTTCAGTAGCTAACATTTTGAAAGCAGGTCTTATCAGATACGAAGACGTTCAAAAACTTAGCATCAACAACGCTGAAAAAGCAGCTATGATTCAACAAGAAATCGAAGATGCTACAACTCTAGAACTTCCTTACTTGCAACAAAACTTACCTATCATTGCAACTATTTCTTCTCTAGGTACACTATTCGGACTATTGGGTACGGTACTTGGTATGATCAAATCGTTCGGTGCGATGGGTGCTGAAGGTGGTGCGCCAGACTCAGCTGAGATTGCAGTAGGTATTTCAGAGGCACTTATGAATACAGCATTAGGAATTGCAACAGGAGCTGCTGCGATTATTTCGTATTCTTACTTTTCTGGAAGAGTTGAAGATATTACTAACGCAGTTGACGAGGTAGGATTTGCTATTGGGCAAACTTATACTAAAAACCACGGAGGTCTGTAAGTAATAAATTTCAAGCTAATCTCCCATTTTGAGGGAGATTGACTCTAAAAAAGTAAAAAATGGCAAAAGTAAAAACAAAGAAACATGATACATTCATCGACATGACGGCGATGAGTGATATGATGGTACTCTTGCTTACTTTCTTCATGCTCACTGCTACATTTATGCCAGCAGAACCAGTGCAGGTGATTACACCAGCATCGGTATCCGAAACTAAGGTGCCTGAGCAAGATGCTACAACTGTTTTGATAGACCCAAAGGGACGTGTATTCTTACACTTCTCTAACTCATCAGATAGAGTAGCGGTACTTGAGGCTATGGGAAAAGATTATGGAATAACATTTACTGACGAACAAAAGCTTGCATTCAGAGATAATGTAACGCACGCTGGAGTTCCTATGAAGATGATGTCTGCTTTTCTAAATCTTAGATCAGGAGATCAAAATAACGAGATGAAGAAGTATGGAGTGCCAACAGATAGTGTTGACAACCAGTTTGCGAGATGGATGAAACATGCTCGTGCAGTAAATAAGGAGATGACTATTACTATCAAAGCTGATAGAGGTACTGAATATCCTAAAGTGGACAAGGTGATGAAAATCCTAGTGGACATTAAGGAAAACAGATATAGTCTTATCACGTCTCTTACGGGAATGCCAGCAGGCTTTTAATTAGTTAAATTATTAATTTAAAGAAAGAAAGAAAATGGCATCAGTAGATACAGGAGGCGGAGGCGGAAAAAAAGGGAAACAAGGTAAAATCAATACAAGGGTGGACTTTACACCCATGGTGGATATGATGATGTTACTTTTAACATTCTTCATGTTTTGTACCACATTGAGTAAACCTCAAATCATGGACATTGCAATGCCAATGCCTGATGAAAACCCAGATAATGAAAAACCCGATGTGAAAGAATCGAAAGCGATTACAATGATATTGGGTGCGAACAATAAGGTGTATTACTATACAGGATTACCTAACTATGAGGATTACACCACTCTTAAGGAAACTACATATCCTTCAGCAGACGACAACGGATTCCGTGAAGTGTTGATGAAGAGAAATGCTAAATCCATCACAGCTATGCGTGAGTTGAAGCAAGAAAAAGCAGAAAACAAGCGTATGACAGATGAGCAATTTAGAGAAAAATCTAAAGAAATTAGATCAGATAAAGATGGTCAAGTAGTGGTTATTAAACCTACAAGCGAGGCTACTTACGAAAATCTAATCAATGCTCTTGATGAAATGGCAATATGTAGTGTAGGACGATATGCAGTAGTGGATATGACAGAAGGAGACCAATTTATGTTGGACAACTATGAGCAAAAAGGCGCTCTTTCTGCAGAAGCTCCTAAAAAATAATCACATTTAAAACATTAAAAGAAGATGGCAGGTATTAAACTGAATTCGAAAGAATGGTGTGATTTTATATTCGGAGAGAAAAATAAAACTTACGGAGCATATAGATTACGCCAATCATCGTCGAAACGACACCTTGTAGCTTTTGGATGTACTATCATCATAGCAATTGCTGCAGCTGCAATTCCAACTGTAGTGGGTGCTATACAAGAGTATAGACAAAGCCAACAAGCAGGAGAGAATATCGACGTATTGCGTGAAATGACAAAATTGGATCTTGAAGAGCAAGTTCCAGAAGAAAATATTATCAAACAGGAGACGGCGCCACCGCCACCACCATTGAAAACAACTGTACGTTTCGTACCACCAGTTATTGCAGCCGATGAGGACGTTGCTGATGACGTAGAGGTACATACGCAAGAGGACTTGATGTCAACAAGAGATCAAATTTCGATTGCAGATGTTATTGGAGATGATGATGAGCATGGTATCGATATTGCTGAGCTTGAAGAACAAAAAGTAATTATTGAGGAAAAACCTCAAATTTTTACTATCGTAGAGCAAATGCCATCATTCCCAGGGGGTGAGGCAGAGATGATGAAATTCATCGGAAGCAACTTGAGATATCCAGTTGTAGCACAGGAGTCAGGTATCCAAGGACGTGTAGTAGTACGTTTCGTTGTAACCAAAGAAGGAAACATTGACCAAGTAGAAGTTGTACGTGGTATTGACCCTTCTTGTGACCGTGAGGCAATGCGTGTTGTGAAATCGATGCCGAAATGGACACCAGGTAGACAAAATGGAAAAAGCGTTCCAGTGTACTTTACACTACCTATCTTGTTCCGTTTGAAATAATATCGTGTTGATTGTATGGTTAAATATACAATTGGTAGATAAAATATAACTAGAAAGAAGAGAAGTTGGTTAATATCATCTTCTCTTCTTTTGCAAATATCAGTTTCAGATGAACTGAGAAGTGATTTAATAATTTATTAACTTGTTAGATTATGTCAGAAAATAAAGGAAATAATATGGGGAAAATAATGCGTACAGGCATTATGGTGGTTATATATATCGCAATGTTTGTGTTGATTTCCTTCACCAAGTTATTTGATAGTGTATTTGCTAATGCTCCTCAGATGAGACTTGGCTTAGGCTCTCTTTTTCTCATTTATGGATTATTTAGAGCATATCGACTTTGGAAAACATTATAATCACTATATTTATGGAATCTTATGTGAATATTACTCTATAAGATAACAAACAGATTTTAGAATGCGATTTACGCAATATTAATGGTTGAGGAATGAAAAAGTTGAATGTACTATATGGGCTAATTTTGATGATTTTTTTATTTGCTTCGTGTAGCAATAATAAAAATCCAAATCGTAGAACTGATACTCACACAAGTGGAGTAGCTCGCATCGTTGTTGATGAGTGTTTGGCTCCTATTGTTCAGCAGCAGGTAGATGTTTTTGAAGGCACTTATACTGATGCTACCATTATTCCTGTATATACAAGTGATAGAGAAGCGTATAGGCTGATTCTTGAAGATAGTATCCGTTTGGTAATAGGTACTAGGGAATTTACGGCTCCAGAAAAAAAGATTATACACGACCGTAAGCAACGTGTACTCTCTCAGAAGCTTGCCATAGATGGTGTAGCTCTGATTGTGAATAAGAATAATACAGATACATTGATATCTGTAGATTTAATTAAAAAGATAATGAAAGGCGAAATAAGTTCGTGGAAAGAGCTTAATCCAAAATCGCCTCTTGGGGATATTAAAGTCGTTTTTGATA
>JASLEN010000123.1 GCA_030151105.1 Dysgonomonas sp. | reverse complement strand
GATCAAAGCAAGCCCAATAAATCAGTTTTCGAGATCAATATGCTAAGTGCTCGTGCTCAGCTCGACGACTATTCGGCACTGCTTTCGAGCTATGTGAAACTCTTTGCGGAGATGGCTAAAACACCCACTTCTGTGGCTCGTCATGCGCTCAATACTTTGCCCTATTCGCTTTATTTGGGCTATACAAACTTAGCTCGCTTCAAGTATTTTAGATGGATGTATCAGTCACATATTAGCCTGCATGATAAGGTTAAATATGCTGATATTCAAACTCCTCCTAAACTTTTGGAAGTACAGAAAGCATTTGCTGCTGGTAGCAAATATATCAATCGGACGATGATGGTCTTGGGACAAAATATATTCTCATCAATATGTTGCGATATTGAGTATTTCTATAGCCTTCATTTTCTTACGTCTGAGGATGTAGAGCTCATGCGAAACGAACTTTTGGATATCCTTGATGTGTGGGAAGGCTATGCTATTGCTGGGCAATTTAATACGGGAAAACGTGTAGATATCTATCTCTCTAACATTGATGTTGAGGCCACATATTGTCTCTTCGAATATGATAAAGGAGGTATGGCGCATCTCAGACTTTTTGATGCTAGTGGAGTGGATTCGGAAGCCAATGAAATACGTGCTGTGCAACGCAGATGGATAGACTCTTTGCGAAGATATTCTACACTAATTTCGCAAAGTGGAGAAATGGAACGCCACGTCTATTTCAAAAAACAGCGAGAAATAGTGAGAAATATGGGCGAAAATATGTTCATCTAAATCGGCTGATTTCTTTTGGTTCTTAGCTCTCAAAGGTTTCATTACCATTTTTTTTATGTTTTTATCTTACTTTTGTGGAAGTCTATTTTGCTGAGCAATATAGGCTTCTGCAGAAGGGTGTATTGTAGGACTTCAACTTTTCTTGAAAATTAGATGTCGAAAAGATGTTGATTGTTTCATTATACGGATGATGTTGAGGTAAATAGTGAAAAGTTTTATACTCAAAAAAACTTTTGATTTTATACTCCAAAATCTAGAAATGAGACTACCTTTGTGTTGTCCAAATTAAACAACACGAAGATGAAAAAACTATATACACTCCTGTTCCTTTTTTTACCCTTAATTGCTTTTTCTCAAGAAATTGTGGATGCCAAAAATATCGAATTTGGTGATGGATTGCTCTATAAAATGGGTGACGAAAAGCCATTTTCGGGCACAATCGTTCATTATTATCCAAACGGTGGGGTAGAGCGTGAAATAGCTGTCTATCAGGGCAAAGAGCATGGAATGACTTACGAGTATTTCGAAGACGGAAGTATAGCCATTGAGTCTAATTTCAGAAATGGGAAAGAGGATGGCGTGACCAAAACCTACGACGATAGTGGCTATCTTTTTAGCTCCGATACTTACGAAAATGGAGTGCTGAATGGCGTTAGTCGAGGGTACTTTGAGAATGGTGAATTGGAGTTGGAAATGACTTTTGCCAATGGAAAAGCGGATGGCGAAATGCGCCAATATTATGCTAATGGTGCGCAAATGTGTTCCGTTTTTTATCGTGAGGGCAAGCTCGATGGTTGGGCTCGGATCTTCAATGATGTGGGTGCTGTGGAGTCGGAATGCATGTTCCAGAATGGTGTTGAAAATGGCTGGGAACGCCATTTTTACGAAAATGGACAGGTGGAATATGAGGTAGAATATCGTAATGGTATTAAGGTTGGTTTACCAAAATATTACGACGAGTGGGGCAATTCGATTGTGCAATCGCAAGCCCGTCAAGATGTGCATGTTTCTCGTTTCAAGGATGAAAATTAAATGGTGGAGAGAGGACTAAGCCTCTTCTTCCACATTTCCTTTACTATCTGATACCTTGTGGTTTATGTCCACTAGTACACTTTTGGCTTCGGCTGCTATCTTCTGGATTTGCTCTTTGAATCTTTCAGTTTCATCATCTGTTTTATTTTCAACTTTTTCCATTGCTTGGCGCACAGCTTCGTCTATCTTGAGCTGAATGATTGCAAGGCTTTTTTCAGAATAATCGACTTCCATGTTCAACTTTTCGAGGCGGAGAGCAGTATCTTTTTCGAGCAATTGCATTCTGTTTTCCATATCTTGCTCTTTACTATCAAATTTTTCGCCAAGATTTTTACTCATAAAATAGCCCACCACAAAGAGAATGAGTGTAGCTGCCAAACCAAGAACGGCAAGCACTATGCCCGTGATGGTGAGGAACTTATTTTGTTCATGTTGCAAATATTCCACACGTCGATCTATCTCATTTTTTTCAATGTCGAGTAGTACCTGTTGCATGTCTCTTGGTAATTGTCTGCGCTGCAAATAGTTATCGGTATCAGAATCTAGAGTCACAACTTCTTTAGTTGTAGATCCTTTATCTCCAGTTGTTTGCGCTTCTCCCTTGATTGAATTTGCTGAGGCAAAACATGTACCAAGAATTAGAGTTAAGATTAAAATAAAATGTTTCATAGTCTTGTCATTTTAATTCGCCTAGTGTATCAAATTATCTCCAGTTTTTTCAGCATATTCCAGATTCCATCCTCATCCACAGAGTCGGTTACGTGAGTAGCATAGCTCTTGACTTCGTCGCTTGCATTGCCCATTGCCACACTGATTGGCGTATGTTGCAACATCGAAATATCATTTCCTCCATCGCCAAACGACATACATTCCGAAAGCTCTATGTCGTAGTATTCAAGCACCTTGTCGATGCCTACTTGCTTGCTATTGCCAGTGGCTATGATGTCCGTAAAGAGTGGATACCAACGTGTAGCTTCACAATGTGAGAAAACTGTCTGCATCATTTCTTTTTCTTTCTCTTCGCCAAAGAATGCCACGAGCTGAAATATTTCTTGCCCTAGAGCATACTCTAATGGCTTGACGTTGTTGAATTTGATGTGTAGCATTTTTTCAATTTTTTCTACTACATCATTATATTTATTGATAAATACTTCTTTCTCTGATACAAATAGGCATGGAAACTCCTCAACTTCACGCTGATAGCGAATAAGTGCTTCTACATCGCTCTGTGGGATTGCATTTTTGTACATCACTTCTTTTTGTGCTGTCAAACAATAGCCGCCATTGACTGTGATGTAGCCGTCAAATTGGATTTCCTCCAGTGGTGGTATTTGTATAAAAGCTCTTCCTGTGGCAATGAAAGTCTTGATACCCTTTGCTTTGAGTTCCTCTATGGCACGAATGGTGGAAGGGGGAACGGTGTGGGTTTTGAAGCTAACGAGTGTGCCATCTATATCGAAAAATACTGCTTTTATCATCTTGTTTCTTTAATTTTGTTTATGCAAGATTAAAGATAGTCATTCTTCATCAGATGCGAAAGAAGAATGACTTGTAGGGTGATAAAAATAGTTGCCTATCTTATTCTGATCGTGTTGTAGGTTCTATGACGGATGGAATCGTTGCTGATGGCGGTTGTGTTGCCTTCGCAATTTGTAAAATATACGTAATTTCCATAGTCGTAGAATCTATAAACCTTGCAACCATCGTGCTCAAAGAGATATTCAACCTTGTATGTCTTGTTATTGTCCGAATCCACTTTTGCCAATGGAACGCCTGAAGTGCATGAGGCAAGTGAGGATGCAAGGATAATGCTTAGGGCTGCGATAATTTTCTTCATAAGGTTAGATTTTATTTGAATAAGTGTGAGGTAGGTACTACGGGAGTAAGAAAATTTACTCGTAGCCGTTGTTTTCCATAAACATTCTAAAGTTGCTCTTGCCCATGAGGTATGAGATGATGAATGAGGCTACGATTGCCACTGTACCACATACAATTTGTACGTTCTGGGTCAATTCTACCTTCAATAGCCACATTGTACCAACAAGCAAACTCCCTATAACGCCCGTAAAGGCTACTACAGAGAAGATTCCTGCAAAGACTATTGCAGTGTAAACGAGGGTCTTAGTTTCTTTGTCTAATCTTTCCATGGCTGCATTATCTGTGGGTTAATCCTTAAATTTAGCATAAAATGGACTTCTAGCAAAATGAATTATACTAAAGTGTGCTAATAAATTCTTTTCAAAAGTAATGTTCTGAAGTCGTCGCTGCTTTCTAATATTTTAACACTTGATATCACTATAACAGCTTTGACCTCTATTTTGTTTTCTGTTTTTGTGTTATCCTTATTAGTTTCTATTCTTTATTTTTGTAATATATCTATATAGAGGGATTTATATGTATGAAATAAATGTAAAGATTTATCAAAAATCGCTTAGGGCTTGACTGCCCTAGGCTTGTTTTTGATGATTTTGGATGTTAATAACTTGTTTACAAATACATGATTTTTTGCTAGAAAAATGGGGCTCTTCAAACTACATTTGCACACGAAAAAAATAGAAATAGATTACATAACTTTAGAATAAAACAAACAAAAGATGGCAAACTATTATGATGCAAAAGTGGCTACGGCAGAGGTTTTCGAAACTTTTTTAGATATTATGGCAGAGCATCCACTGTTGTGGAAGGATTTTAGCATCCTTTCGGACGAGGATGATGAGGCTGTGGATATCTGGGTAGATACTTGGGACTGGAGTGGAGCCAATTTGGATATTGCCAAACGTGATTTGATTGGCTTGGGACAGGCTGATGGCGATGGCAGTTTGTTGGCTTTCTGGAACGATGGATCAGGAAAAAGTATAGAGGAAATGCCACTTGTGATACTTGGTAGCGAGGGCGAAATGCCGCTTGTGGCAAGTAATTGGCAAGAGATGCTGTTGTTGATGAGTAGTGGTGAGGAGCTTTTTGTGGATTGTCATTATGCAAAATGCAATTTCGGAAAATGCAGCGAAGGCTTGGCTGGATGGCTCAAACAAGCATATGACCTAGAGCCGTTGGCATCTGAAGCGGATGGAAATGCAATTATTGATAGAGCAAAAAATACATATGGTGAAGCTTTTGCAGCTTGGGCTCGTGAAGCTATCGATCCCGATTTTGTGTTGGGAGCATAATAGTTTTTGAATCTTGATAATATATATAACCTATAGTGAATTATAGCTAATGGATCGAAAATGGAAGTGGTATCTTTATCGCTTTCATTTTCTTTTTTTTGGGGTATAATTAAGCCTTGAGGAGTAGGGGAGTA
The DNA here is from genome assembly GCA_030151105.1 of Dysgonomonas sp. Taxonomy (GTDB): domain Bacteria; phylum Bacteroidota; class Bacteroidia; order Bacteroidales; family Dysgonomonadaceae; genus Dysgonomonas. The sequence continues at coordinate 1,196 of JASLEN010000123.1, read as the reverse complement.
GAAAATAAAAGCACTCTAAACAGGAGGTCTAGAGCGCTTTTGAAGATACTAACATTCTTAATCAAAAAAACTATTCACTTTTTTGCTGGAGCCACATTGGCTATATATTGAAAACCATTGTTGTCGTACTTGTAGTCTATGGTTTTCGTATTTTTGTCCCATTCCTTTGTTTTCGAATTCCAGTCGTTGCTCGACATGCTCATCAATAGATTGTTGTCATCGTAGCTGTAGGCTATCTTGGTTTTTGCTTCCCATCCTCGGTATGAATTCCAATTGTAGAGCTCTCTCTCTAGGTAGCGACCTTCTTTGTCCACCTTTGTTATCCATTTTTTGTTGACATAGTTAGAGCCTTCTATGAAGTAGATGACTTCAATCTTTTTTCCATATTCAGTTTCAATTTCGCTCGTCAATCTATCTCTACGAGGTTCTGAGGCGTATGTATGGTTTGCAGTAAGAATAAACAATGCAAACAATGTTGTTAAAATAATTTTTGTTTTCATAATGTTCGTTTTTTTTTAGTTGAATAACTCATTATATATCACTTCAAAAAAATCGACAAATTGAAAATCAGCGCTGAGTGGAATTCCACAATTCTTTTTGTTCGTCTTTTTTATACTGTTCTCTCACAGTGGTGTTTACTTATTAGAGGGCAAATAAAATAAAAGGTTACAACATGTGTGAGAATTTTTTATTTGCTCTCACTCTTTTAGTAATCAGTTGTTTGTAAAAGATCGCCTTCTATATACTATGACAAAGCATTCCTGAAATAGTTACATTTTATTCGCACTTTTTTTCAAAATTGTAACTTGCCCTCCGCTCATCTTCCCTCCTAGTAGGCATAGAATCAAGTAAATTACTGAAGCAAAAAATAGGAAGCTATGTAGCAATATATTATTTTTGAGAAGAATATAAATTCATATAATCAAAATATCTAGATGAAGTATCTCAGTCTGTTTTGTGCCCTGTTTATAGGCTTTGTTTTGGTTTCGTGTGACGATGCCGACGACAAGGTGACACGTCTTAAGGCAGACGTAACGCTGCATAAAGGGACTATGTTTTTGCTTTATGATAAAAATTTTCTGCCACTCGATACCATATTTGTAGATTCTCTGCGAATGGTTCCAGGACGAGTGAGTATTGACTCCAATCCTGCTCTGGTGGGCTATAGTATCAATGGATTGGATTATAAATTTAAT
>JASLEN010000107.1 GCA_030151105.1 Dysgonomonas sp. | reverse complement strand
CAAGATAATATCTCGTCAACGGTTACATTATATCTCTTCGCTATTTGAGATAATGTTTCTCCATAAATCACTCTATGGTAAACAACATTTGCCTCATCCAAGCCTGTTTCCTCATTCACCTCTGGCTTATTCACTAGACCCATTGTGATTGTTGGTTCTGGAATATTCAACTCTTCAATATATGTATCCAAGAAAGTAGTCAATTTTTCACTGCTTGCTTCTAAATTCAAAGGTGCAGGTTTTTTGATTTCTGCTAACTCTTCTACAACTTCTGTTTTATAAATTTTGAAAGTTTTACCAGCAATCAAACCATTACCAGAAATTCCATTCCATTTTTTTATTTCCGAGATTGTTGCTCCTGTCTTTTTAGCAACACCTTGCCAAGTATCTCCTTTCTGAACCTTATACGTAGATGTCGTTCTTTTTGTTGTCGTCACAGTTCTTTTCAAAACTCCATCTTCAGCTAAAAGCTCTGATACTTTTTCTTTTTCCACCTTAGCATTATCAGCTTTAGCCAAAGTTTCTGTACGCTTGGGAGCTACATAATCTGACACCTTGAGTATTTGTCCAATACGTAGATTATTATTTTTCATTCCATTCCAAGATCTAATCTGCGCAATGCTTACTCTATTTCGCATAGCAATTGCCCCCATCGTATCTCCTCGTTTCACTTTATAGGTTGCATGTCCTCCGCCAGATCCAACACTACCAACAGTAGCGACATTACGTATTCTTTGATGAGTCAACAATTCATCTGCACGGTGTGCATATATTGTATCTTCATGTTGTATAAAAGCAGTCAAATCAAGAATTGGCAGCTTTAATGCATATTCCTTATATTCTCCAGGAATAATATCATCTTTAAATTGAGGGTTCAATTTTCTCAAATCATCTATCGAAACATTCAAGACGTCAGATATTTGCTCAAAATGGACCACCTTATTAATGCTCAAAGTATCCACCAACATTGGCAAATCAGTTTCGGCAGGACATATTTTATGCTCATTATGATAGCTCATAATATATGTAGCAGCGATAAAAGCTGGAACATAGCCTCTTGTTTCTCTTGGGAGATAAGGATAAATCTCCCAATAATCTCTTTTCCCTCCACTTCTTCGGATTGCCTTATTCACATTACCAGGACCGCAATTATAGGCTGCAATCACAAGATTCCAGTCCCCATAAATTCGATACATATCTTTAAGATATTTCACTGCTGCCTGTGTAGAACGTCGTGGATCACGACGCTCATCTACAAGGCTATTTATTTCCAATTTATACATTTTTCCCGTTGCGGGCATAAACTGCCAAAGCCCTGTCGCCCCCACACGCGAGCGAGCAATAGGATTTAACGCTGATTCTATAACAGGAAGATATTTCAACTCCAGAGGTAAACCTTGCTTATCTAACTCTTCTTCAAACATAGGGAAGTAATACCTCCCTTGCCCAAGCATATAACTAACTTGTCCTCGACGACGATCGGCATACATTTCGATAAATCTTTTCACAATATCATTGTATGCCAACTCCATGTGAGTAGGCAAAGCATAGAGCCGTTTAATATATGTAGAATCATCAAAAAGGACTGCCGCCTCTCTATCATATTCACAATCTAGAGTCGTTTTACTATTTGCCCAAAGATTGAGTAACTCATCATAGTTTCGATTCAAATCTTCAGGAATATCTATCTCTATTGGCTGATTTTCTAATTTCGCATTTAAGGTCTTAGAACCATCCTTCGTAACTGCTTGTACACTTAGTGAGCCTGCACAAACAAGGCTGCAAATCAATAGCTTTTTGAACATAATCTATATAGTTGATAGTTAAATGTGTCTTTTTGTTTATTTTAAAATGTGATATTGCACTGAACTCCCAGAGCAAAACTGTTAGACGATTGCGATGGTCCCCATACAACTGGAGCTACAGTCATCGACAAATCGGGCGATATCGTAAAATTATAAAGTTGAGCATCTACATACGCATCCACCATACACAAGGCATACAAACCAACACCAACAATGATAGCAAGATCTCGATTTCGTCTAAAATAGTCACGTCTTGATTTCAACTGAGACTTCAAACGTCCCATATCTTGCACCTTATTAGGATCAGCTACAAACTGATGCCATCTAGTGTATTTATTAGGGTCTAGCATGATATCTCGATATCCATTCTGGTAGTCTGTGTACATGTTTCCATTCCATGTCACAGCATACACCACTCCCAAAAATCCACCATATACAATAGGCAGTTTCCAATATTTTCGATTATAAATCTGCCCCAATCCCGGAAAGATAGCAGAATAAATGACAGCTTTGGTAGGATTTGGCGTAAAATCTTCTACAATTTTTATTTTTGTCTGTTTATCAAGAGTTTTGTACTCTTTTGCAGTCAAGGTATCGGCAAACTGAATGTGTGCCATTTCTGTTGGTATGGTATCCTGTGCATCCATAACCACAAAATCTTCTTGAGCCACAGTAGGGACAAGAAGACTAGGTGAAAATATGCAAAGAAAAAACAATAACGCTTTCTTCATATTATATACTCTTATACCGAGTATTGTAATCATTTCAATTGATCAAACATGGCTATAAGCCTTTCTAACTCATCTTCGGAAGCAAAAGGAATACTGATTC
>JASLEN010000052.1 GCA_030151105.1 Dysgonomonas sp. | reverse complement strand
GTTCCAAAGGACTCAAAAGAGTGAATATTTCCTATCGTTTTCATAGGAACAAAGATACTATATTTATTGTAGAATAGGTATAGTTTTTAATATAGTGGGTGTTATCTATTTTACCTTGATTTTGACTACTATTTTTAAGATTTCTCCCTCTCCAATACCTGGTGCATGCCCATCCTCAGGAAAGAAGATGACGAAATCTTGAGGTTGTATAGATACGAATGTAGTGGCTTTATCTTCAAAAAACTGAATATCTTTTTCTACATTAAAAACATCTTTTTCAGTTTGAAGCTTTGAGCGATCAATCCATCCATAGGTTTCAGATTTGCTGATAGGGATTTGTATGTCAGCATATAGATTGTGTATCTCTACTTTGGCATTCTCTTTTGTTTTTAAAGTTGTATTTGTAATATTTATAAATACATCTTTGCCCTTTATCTCAGTTTTTCCTATTTCTAGATTATCCAAGTCTAAAGTTCCTAAATATTCAAATGCTTCTTTAAATAGAGGACTTATCTTCTTATATTGTTCTACATTGTTTAGATTTCCTAGTATCATGATCGGTTATTTTAGAGTTTTATATTGAACTTCTAAATTATAAAATGTTGATCAATTTAGTCTCTATTTTTCGTTCTTCTTCAGGAAATTTTTTCTTGTACCAATTTATTGCATCTAAAGAATTGGATATCTTAATATTGTGGCATTCTTCTTCTGGCTTATATGATGATTGTACTGAAATATCGCCTCCATCATCTGAATGCACAGCTCCAACACCAACACTGACAGAGAAAGCCTTGCGTATTCTATCTTTTTCAGAAGGTGTCCACTCTAGTTGGATATCACCTATATAATAGATTTTTTGTCCTTCGGGAAGATGAAGTGTTGCACAATTATCTTTAAATATTTTTCTGAATTTTCCATCCTTCTTATACTCAATATAGTTAATGAAAGAGTTTTCGACATCTAATTTGCAGCAAAAGAAACCATCGGCTGTTGCTTTGCTAGATTTCCCATCTTTTTCATCATTTGAAAAGCGAATAGTGATCCCCTTTGGGTCTAATTTTGTTTGGGAATCAATGAGGATTTGACCAATGACGATAGCTTCCTTATGATTGGTCTTTAGTGGTTTAGCACTTGTGAGTGTGATAATTGCAAAGATTGCAATTATATAAACAGCAAAATGTTGTGTGTTCATATTAGGTAGTGTTTGTAATTCTTAATAGGACTAAGGTACAAAAAAAGGATGTATCATGTGATACATCCTTTTGAATTTCTATAGAAAGTTGATTTTAGAACGTAGTAGTAATTGTTCTATTGATCACGTCTAATTGTTGTTCTTTTGTCAACTTAATGAAGTTAACAGCATATCCAGAAACACGAATTGTAAGCTGTGGATACTTTTCAGGGTGATCCATTGCATCTATCAATAGGTTTCTGTCAAATACATTAATATTTAAGTGCTGACCAGTTTGGTTAAAATATCCATCCATCAAGCCCACAAGATTGTCTTGTTTCTCTGAAGTATTTTTTCCCAAAGTATCAGGCGTAATTGCAAATGTGTACGAGATACCATCATTAGCATGTTCAAATGGCAATTTTGCAACAGACGACAATGAAGCCACAGCTCCTTTCGTATCACGTCCATGCATAGGGTTAGCACCTGGTCCAAATGGTTCACCAGCACGACGCCCGTCGGGAGTGTTACCCGTTTTCTTACCATATACCACGTTAGAAGTAATAGTCAGCACAGACTGAGTTGGAGTTGCATTTTTATACATCTTGTAGCGACGAATCTTATTCATAAACGTTTCTACAATTTTTACAGCAAACCTATCTGTTCTGTCATCGTTGTTTCCGAATGGAACATAATCTTTTTCAACTACATAGTCCACAGCATCGCCATCTTCATCTCTGATGATGCGCACTTGTCCATGTTTCATAGCTGCAAAAGAGTCTGCCACAATAGAAATACCAGCAATACCAAATGCTTGAGTTCTATGAATATCCACATCATGAAGAGCCATCTCTAACGCCTCGTATGAATATTTATCGTGCATATAGTGAATGATATTCAGAGCCTTAACGTATGTTTCGGCTAGCCAATCTAGTAGTTTGTCAAATTTAGACCAAACTTCATGATAGTGAAGATAGTCACCTTCTACTCTTTCGAAAATTGCAGGAGTTACTTGCGCTTTTGTAATCTCATCTTTTCCTCCATTGATAGCATAAAGAAGAGCTTTAGGAAGGTTGGCACGAGCTCCAAAGAATTGCATTTGTTTTCCAATAGCCATTGGAGATACACAACAAGCGATTCCGTAGTCGTCACCCAATTGTGGTTTCATCAAGTCATCGTTCTCATATTGTAGAGAAGATGTATCAATAGAAACTTTTGCACAATATTTTTTCCAAGCTACTGGTAGGCTTTCGCTCCATAGCACAGTTAGGTTTGGCTCTGGCGCAGGTCCTAAGTTATATAGCGTATGCAACAAGCGAAAGCTGTTTTTTGTAACCAAACTGCGTCCATCTCTTGCAACACCACCTATCGATTCTGTTACCCAAACAGGGTCTCCAGAGAATAGTTCATCATACTCAGGAGTACGTAAGAAACGTACGATACGCAACTTCATGATAAAGTGATCCATAAATTCTTGAGCTTCTTGCTCAGTAATCACTCCATTTTTCAAGTCACGCTCAATATATATATCAAGGAATGTAGATACACGTCCAAGACTCATAGCAGCACCATTCTGATCTTTGATGGCAGCTAGGTAAGCAAAATAAGTCCATTGGATAGCCTCTTGTGCATTTTTTGCAGGAAGAGAAATATCACATCCGTATGCAGCAGCCATACGTTTAAGAGCTTTTAGCGCATTGATTTGTGCGCTCAACTCTTCACGTAGGCGAATCAAATCTTCGGTCATTTGTGCAGGGTCGCACTCATTGAAACGTTTTGTACGTTCATTGATCAGTCTGTCAACTCCATAAAGAGCTACACGACGATAGTCTCCGATAATACGTCCACGTCCGTAAGCATCAGGAAGACCTGTAATAATGGAATTGCTTCTTGCCTTGCGAATACTATCTGTATAGGCAGCGAATACTCCATCGTTGTGTGTTGTCTTGTGTTTGGTATAGAATTCGTCAGTTATTGCATCCAACTCATATCCATACTCTTGCAGACTTTGTTTCACCATTCTCAATCCACCATTAGGGAAAATGGCTCTTTTCAAAGGTTTGTCTGTTTGCAGACCCACAATAGTTTCTAGGTCTTTGTCGATATAACCAGCTCCATAGGCATCTATTTGCGAAGGAATTTTGGTTTCAGCGTCATAAACGCCTTTTTCTTTTTCAACAAGGAACATCTTAGCAAGCTTGTCCCACAATTTTTGAGTATTGTCGGTTGCACCTTCCAAGAATCTTTCGTCTCCTAGATATTCTGTGTAATTCTGAAGGATAAAATCGTTTACGTCGATCATTTCCTTCCACTTTGTACCTTTAAAATCTTTGTATGATTCCATTATAATTCTATTGTTGTTTTGTTAAACAGCTAACAAAGGTACGGAAGATTTTCTCTGCAAACAATCACCATTTATGATGATATCTTG
>JASLEN010000051.1 GCA_030151105.1 Dysgonomonas sp. | reverse complement strand
GCACACTACTTTAGAGCTATTTTCCCTTTATTCTCTGTAGGGCTAATGGGAATGCTATTCTTGCAAAGAATAAAAATTTTCTACCCTCTACTAGCCATATATCCCATATTCTTATTTTGGGTTTCTTGCCTCAATTTTGATCGCTACCCTGAGGCTAAAGACAACATTCCAATCATCTTTGCTGGTCATCAAGATTATAACAACCAGTATTATGATCACGAATTATTTAATGACGAACGACTTATTGGGTTCAGCTTCGATCGTCAAAATCTCGAAAGCAAAATGAAAGAGCTAGGCAACTATGCAGCTGTAGCAATAGACCTTGAAAATGATTTCTCTAAATACACATCAGAGAAACCAACAGCAAGACTAGATTCTCTATACAAGTATGTTGACACTACTAAATACGAAGTGATAGGCAGACGTTTTCACCGCTCATTTCGATCTATATTCTTGCTCAAAGAAAGAGATTCTCTGCTTATAAACAACGAACAGATGCATGTACATAAAGACTTCCTAAAGTGGAAGTAAACGTGAAGGATATTACTTCTTTACGATCTTATAACTAGATGTACCCTTAGAGGTATTGATAACTAAAACATGAAGACCAACAGGCAGAAAACTTACATCCAATTGGTTAAATCGTTCTAAATCATCTCGGCGATGCAATTGCACGCCCCAAAAATTAAAAATTCGGACTGAGTATATTTTATCCTCATCACTATCTAAATTAATATGAAGGGTTGTCTCCACTGGAATAGGATACACCTCTAGCTTAGACTCTTCATCTATAACAGACTCATAATCATCAGGATTATATGGAACTCGCTCCCCATCTTTAAAAAACAACTCATCATCTACCTGTTTGAGGTATTCCACAATCTTCGTAACTGTCTCAGGATTCGAGTTATTCAAAATATATTGAACATAAAAACCTCTTAGATACCCCTTCGGAAGTTCATAATATCCACTTGGAGGAGTTTCATTCAACCCTAACTTTAGTATCTTCACCCTATGAGGATTTAGCTTAACGACAGTATATTCATAGTTTTCCTCATAATCCTTTTGATTGATATAGAGCTTATAACCAAGCTCTTCATCAGTCAACTCTCTACAAAAGCGAACATTATACCAGTGATAACTTGGAGCGTGTCCCGTACTGAGATAATCATGAATATCTACTTGTGAATCAGCTGTTAGATATTTTGCGGTATGAAACAGATGATAAATATCACCTCTTATACCATCCCACTTTCCATTATTAGGTCCCAAACCATTATCGATAGGACCTGGCGCTGGAAGTCTAGACCCTCCTGGCATCATATTGAATCCTAGAGCATTTGTGCTATACTCAAACCAATAGGTTCTATGTATAACACCTCCCGCAGGATCATAAATATCATAAGCCAATGGATTTTCATCCTTTTTACAACTCAAAGTCATACGAACAGCAATCTGCCCTAAAATCTCATTATCGGGAACAGGACACATCGCAAAGAGTTGCCTATAATCCCTTGTATAAGGAACTTTCCAGTTGGTTTGTATTTTGGCTGCAGTTTCATAAACATTTAAGTTTTGTTTATTAGAAACATACTTTTCATTCTTTCTTTGGAAATGCTCTATTTCTGTACGTGTATAATATACTCCATAATAAGCGTTGAAATCCTTCATGTCAATTTGATACTGACTTTTATCTATCTTCAACCTATCCATGTCTCGATCTAGAAACTCTTGATTCATTGCCAATTGCGAACTAAGCCCCACATAGCCCGTCCCATGCATCCAAGGAGCATCCCAAAACAAAGGGATAGAATCTCTCAAATTCCTATTCATCCATAAGTACTCCCCTATCCTAACAGCTTCGTATTCGGAGTTATCGATCAACACATGATTGTATTCTCGTCCTCCTAAATCAACTGAATTCTGATATTCTTTTATCCAAATAGGAGTGACCTCACCTTCAGCTAACACACGGTTTTGACTCTGTTGTATATTACCTGATTTAACATTGCCACGATAAACCGTTTGACCAAAAGCTGTAGATGCTATTGAGTAGAAAATTAACAGTAAAGAATAGATAGTTTTATTCATAGAAAAGGCATAGTTTAACAAAGTATGCGTTATTAAGATGTAACATTCTCGGCAAATATAAGAGTATATCTAAAAAAATAAGAGTATTTTAGAGACTATTATTGGATTCTAAGAAAAGCAACTATGGAGAAAATCGCAAAAGCACTAGTATTTGCAGGAATAATAGCAACATTATCGACCTCATGTACATCCACATACTTTTATTCCACACTAGAGACAATTAACTACGATGTAGAGAAAGTTGACAACGGAGATTTCTTATACGAAAACGACTCGCTCTGGATAGCACATTGCTTCAAAGGAGAAGATGCGCCCATACAAATAACGATATTCAACAAAACGAACATCCCCCTGTATGTTGATTGGTCAAAATCAGCACTAATCTTAAATAGTGTAGCACATTCTTATGCAGAAGGGCAAACACAGATTAGTACAAATTCTGAATCAACAACTTATCATAATCCATACTGGGGAACAAGTCAAACTTATACCAATACTGACGCATCAATACAAATGCCTCAACACGTAAATGTAATTCCCCCACAAACAATGATTACTAAAAATACATTGAGACTATCGGCACAATTTGATGAAATCAAAAAAAGTGAATATACGCAAGGTAAACTAGCCAACAAAGACGGCATAATTGCCAATATTGGCAGAATATCATACGACTTAGACAACACACCTCTTAGATTTGGGAGTTACATAAGCATATATACCAAACCTGATGAAATCCGCTCTTACACCACTGATTTCTATGTCACTAACTTAATCAAGACCAAGGTTGGTCCCAAAGATCTACCCGCAGATATGGCAGAGCGTGGAGACACTTTCTACCAACACAAAAGACCCAACAACACAGGATGGGAAATTTTGGGTGCAACAGCAATTATAGCAGGTGCAGTAGCGGTGGAAGTGATGGTTCATAAAGATGACAACTGTTACCACTGTCACTAAACTTCTCGATCATTTGTTTTATGAAAAAATGTTCACTGATAACTATTTACAGATAACTGATATTTGATTATCTTTGCACCTTGATAGCTAAGACTAATCAGAAAGATATTAGGTGTAAACCCTTGAATAGGTCTGAACCTTAAACACTGATTTATAAGTAAACGTTAATAATTAATGACGCATTCCAAAGCAGAACTAACACTATTAGTTACATTTGGATAAACATCAAATAGGTCTGAGACCTTATAATAACAAAATGGAGTACAATTTTAAAGAAATTGAGAAACGTTGGCACCAATATTGGGTGGACAACAAAACGTACAAAGTATCGGAAAATACAGATAAGCCAAAGTACTACGTCCTCGATATGTTTCCCTATCCATCGGGAGCAGGACTACACGTAGGACATCCACTCGGATACATAGCATCTGACATCATTTCTCGATACAAACGACTCAAGGGATTTAATGTTCTTCATCCAATGGGATATGATGCCTATGGTTTGCCTGCCGAACAGTATGCAATCCAAACAGGGCAACACCCTGCTATCACAACCGAACAAAACATCAAAAGATATAGAGAACAACTCGACAGAATCGGGTTTTCGTTCGACTGGGATAGAGAAATTCGCACATGCGAACCCAACTACTATCATTGGACACAATGGGCATTCATCGAAATGTTCAATTCGTACTACTGTTTCGACAAACAAAAAGCATGTCCAATAGCTGATCTAGTCAAAGCATTTGAAACAAAAGGAACTGAGGGATTGAATATCTCTTGCAGCGAAGAGCTTATATTCTCAGCTGATGAGTGGAAGAACAAATCGGAGAAAGAGAAACAAGAAACTCTTTTGAATTATAGAATAGCCTATCTATCGGACACTAAAGTAAACTGGTGTGCTGCTCTAGGTACTGTATTGGCAAACGACGAGGTAATCAATGGTTTATCAGAGCGTGGAGGCCATCCAGTGGAACAACGCATGATGCGCCAATGGAGCATCCGTGTATCTGCCTATGCAGAAAGATTGCTTCAAGGGTTGGAAACAATTGATTGGAGCGAGTCTATCAAAGAAACTCAACGCAATTGGATTGGTAAAAGTGTAGGTGCTGAGATGCAATTCAAAGTGAAAGATTCAGATATCGACTTCACCATCTTTACCACTCGTGCTGATACTATATTTGGAGTTACGTTTATGGTTCTAGCACCTGAAAGCGAATATGTGGACATGGTGACTACACCTGAGCAAAAAGCTGCTATGGATGAATATGTGGCTGCTACAAAGAAGCGTACAGAAAGAGACAGACAAATAGACAAGAAAGTATCTGGAGTATTTACTGGCTCATACGCTATCAACCCAATGAATGGCGAAGAGGTTCAAATTTGGGTAGCAGACTACGTATTAGCTGGATATGGAACAGGGGCTATTATGGCGGTGCCTGCACACGATAGCCGTGATTATGCATTTGCAAAACACTTTGGGCTAGAGATTCGCCCATTGGTAGAAGGTGCAGATGTATCGGAAGAAAGCTTTGATGCGAAGGAAGGAATCATGATCAATTCGGGCTTTTTGGACGGATTGACTGTAGCAGAAGCTATCGAAGAAGCAAAAAAACAAATCAAAGAGAGAAAACTAGGACGTTTGAAAACGAACTACCGTTTGCGTGATGCTATTTTCTCTCGTCAAAGATATTGGGGAGAACCATTCCCTGTTTATTACAAAGAAGGATTACCATATATGCTGCCTTTGGATAAGCTGCCTTTGGAACTTCCAGAAGTGGATAAATACTTGCCTACTGAAACGGGTGAGCCACCTCTAGGACGTGCAACTATTTGGGCATGGGACGA
>JASLEN010000038.1 GCA_030151105.1 Dysgonomonas sp. | reverse complement strand
GTTTTAGTAACTCTGAAAAGAGGAAGCGTTTCTAAAATAAATGTTGCAGTCAATGGTTCTATGACTTTCCAAAAATCAACCAATACTATTGGAACAGCTAGTGCTGGTGATAGAGCTGCTTGGGAGAGAGAAGCGCACATTAATGCTAACTTGCCCGAAACTCAAATTCCGTGGACATTGGAGCAAATACAAAAATTCTATGATGGTAGTGATCCTAACTATGTCAATACCGATTGGATATCTAAAGTACTTAGAACTTGGACACCTCAACAAAATCATAATGTATCGGTAAGTGGAGGTGGTGATAAGGTTACCTTTTATACCTATCTAGGATATAATAAACAAGAAACAATGTCTAGGTATGATGGAGGAGATTATCAACGTATCAACTTGCAAAATACAATGGATGCTCAAATAAGTAAAGATTTGAAGTTCTCAACAAGTTTCAACTACATCAAGGAAAAAAGAGACTTTACAGCTATGAATCTAGGACACTCTAATTATTACCATGCTTTGTACGATAGTGATCCTCGTTATCCATTTAACCTTCCCGACGAGTCTAAGTTGTCTTATGCAGGTAGTACAATGGGAAATGCTCTGTTTGTATCTAGCAAAGATTTAGCAGGATATAGTCGCAGCGACAATCATAGTTTTCGTATCAATGGCGCATTAGAATATAGCCCATCTTACTTAGAGGGCTTGAAACTAAAAGCCTTTATTAACTACAACGGTAACTACGGGATGAGTAAAGTATTCCGTAAGCAGCCCGATTTTTATACTTATAATTCAGCTACCCAGGAGTATACATTTGCACGTAAGTCTAATTCACCAACACTTCTCTCGCAAGGTAACTCTTATGGAGATGATATGACTAGGCAATACTCTATAGGATATGATAAGATAATCAATGAGGTGCATAGTTTCTCCATATTAGCATTGCATGAAAGAATTGATTATAAAAATTCAGGTTTTGATACTCAACGAGGAAATTATATAACCAGTGTAATAGATCAATTGTTTGCAGGAGATCCATCTACAGCCTCCAATAATGGCTTTGCTGGAGAATGGGGACGAGTGAGTTACATCGGACGCTTAAATTATGCTTATGCTGGGCGTTATTTATTAGAAACCATTTTTAGAGCAGATGCATCATCTCGTTTCCCTAAAGGTGGTAGATGGGGCTATTTCCCAAGTGTGTCAATAGGATGGGTAGCATCAGAAGAATCTTTTATAAAAGGGTTTGATGCTTTAGATAATTTGAAACTACGTGCAAGTTTTGGACAATCAGGAGATGATGGCATTGGTAACTATCAATATTTTGCAGGCTATGCGTATGATATGTCTCACATTTTAGGAGATAAAATACAGCAAGGTATCTATGCAACAGGATTAGCAAATCCACTATTGTCGTGGGAAAAATTGAATATCTATAATGGAGGTGTTGACTTTTCATTCTTCAAACGAAAACTTTATGGAACTATTGATGGCTTTTATCGTTTACGTGAGGGAATACCAGGACATAGAACCTTGTCACTTCCATCATCATTTGGTGCAGACCTGCCACTCGAAAATTTGAATAGTATAGATACTAGAGGTTTTGAAGTGGAGTTGGGCACTGCTGGGAAGTTAGAAGATTTCTATTATGATGTTTCTGCAAATATTTCGTGGAGTAGAAGTAAATGGAAAAAATATGATGAGCCTGATTTTACAGATCCTGATCAAAAAAGGATTCATGGTTTTCAAGGAAAATGGACTGATGAGCGTTATGGATATGTATCGGATGGAGTATTTACATCTCAAGAAGAGATTGATAAGTTAGGTTATACTTATGAGGAGTTGGGTGGCAATTCGTCTATTCGTCCAGGTGATGTTAAATTCTTAGATGTAAATGGTGATGGTAAATTAGACTGGCGCGATCAGGTGAGCATTGGTAAAGGAACAGTTCCTAACTGGATGTATGGAATCAATCTGAACTTCAGCTACAAAGGAATTAGCTTACAATCATTGTTTCAAGGAGCATTTGATTACACTACTTACATTGACTTAGGAACTGCACCCACAGAGTTACGTTCTAAACATAGATGGACAGAGACCGAAAATAATCGTGGAGCACGAGTGCCTAGGCCTGGTAGCCAAAATGGTGCAAACTGGTGGTATTCAGATTACAGAAATCATAATACATCTTACTTGAGGTTGAAAATGATGTCGTTAGGTTATGATCTGAAAGATGCATGGACAAGAAAAGTAGGTTTATCTAAAGCTAGAATATATGTAGCTGGTACCAATCTATTCACCATCTCTAGCCTTAGCAAATACGGAGTAGATCCAGAAGCACCAGAAGGTACACCTGCGTATTATTATCCGCAACAAAAAACAATTAGTGTTGGTGTATCAATAAACTATTAATAAAATAAAACAATGTGATATGAAAATATTGAATTATATACTTGTAGCTATTGTACTTTGCTTTGCTACATCTTGCGTTGACAGTGTTTTGGATAAGACTCCTCTCGACAGATATACTGATGCTGCTGTGTGGCAAGATCCAAAACTGATTGATGCATTTTTGACAACTCAGTATGCATATACACCTATTATGGTTAATGATGCTACTACAATGTTCTCTAGTTGGTCTGGTTCTCCTATGAATAAAGATCCACGTAGTGGAAATTTAAATTATTGGTTCGGAAATAGTGCTCAGACTTTTGGGCCAGGGCTTACCATCGAGATTAGTGATGAGGGTAAATATACGGCAGGAGCATGGACAAATGTAGTGGCTGCAAAATCTCATGGTATATCTGCCGATGGTGGAATACTAGAATGGTGGGAAAATGCATATTATACAATCCGAAATTTGAATGAATTTATAGCAAGAGTACCTTCTTCTCCCCTAAGCGAAGAGTATAAAGAAATAAGAATTGCAGAGGCACGTTTCCTTAGAGCATTCTGTTATTTTGCAATGGTAAAAAGATATGGGGGAGTTCCGCTTCTTAAAGTAGCACCCCAATTAGACTCACCTGACGAATTGTTGTATCCTTCACGAAATACAGAACAAGAA
Organism: Dysgonomonas sp.; assembly: GCA_030151105.1. Lineage (GTDB taxonomy): Bacteria > Bacteroidota > Bacteroidia > Bacteroidales > Dysgonomonadaceae > Dysgonomonas. Next base: position 1,964 of record JASLEN010000038.1, on the reverse strand, counting down.
CTTTGGGATTTTGTAATTAGCGAAACGGAGGAAATTGCTAAAATATTGCCAAGTGTTCAAGACGAATATTCGAGAGCTACATCATGGGCTGCACTTTCACTGAATGCTAGAGCTGCACTTTATGCAGGTAGTGTTGCCAAATATGGCACATTGAGTGATAATCATTTGACTGGAATTTCTAGTGGTTTAGCAAACGCTTATTTTACAAAAGCATATAACTCGGCATACGAAATAATAACTAAAGGGCCTTTTGATCTTTACACGTCAGACATCAATGGAACAGATGTAGATGCTAGAGTACAAAACTTTAAGAATGTTTTTTTGAAGAAAAAAAATGTAGAAACAATATATGCCAAACAACATGGAGGGCCTGGTTTCGACCCAGGAGGAGGAACTACGACTTGGTCTTGGGACTTATGTCAAGCACCTCGCCCATCGGTTTGGGGACAGGGTAACTATCAAGCACCATACTTGGAACTCATAGAGGCTTTTGAACATGTAGATGGTACTTCTGGCAAGTTAGACAAAAATTATGTAGAGTCACGTTTGTGGACAATGGATGAGTTATGGAAGAACAAAGATCCAAGATTCTTTGCATCCATTTGGACAAATGGCACACCTTGGCGTGAGGCTGTAGGCAGTAATCTACCAACAGGCTATATCAACTTTCATAGAGGACTCATTACCCCAAATGGTACAATGTTGAGTTCTCATAACGAATCTTATGAAGGCATGCCAGCAGTAGGAGATCAATCTTTATTTCATGCATCAGCCAATGTTGTAAATACTGGATTTGGAATCATGAAATATTTAGATCCAACAGCTAATAATATGGTTTGGTTGATGGAGTCAAGAACAGATTATATAGTTTTTAGATTTGCTGAAACACTCTTAAATGCGGCAGAGGCAGCTTATGAATTAGGTAAAGCAGACGAGGCATTAACCTATGTAAATAGAATAAGAGATCGTGCTGGTATCAAAACTTTGACAGCTATCAATATGGAGCAAATTAAGAATGAAAGACGTGTAGAGTTAGCTTTCGAGAATCATCGCTATTGGGATTTACGTCGTTGGCGCGAAGCAGATACTAAACTAAGTAGAACATTCAGCGGGGTGCAATATGTACTGGACTATTCTACTCGAAAATACAAAGTGCTTATTCATGACAACATTGATGGTGTAGAGCCTAAATTCTTGAAACGTAATTATTATTTCCCTATCACAAAAGCACGTATAGGACAAAACAAAAATCTAGTCGAAAACCCTGGCTATTAATAATAGCCATTAAAAGAGAAAGTAATGATGAAAAAAATATTTTTAACCTTGCCTATTATGTTCTGCTCTATACTTCTATTTTCTATGAGCTGCGAAAGTAGTGATAAGGAAGTTGAAGAAAAAGGAGAAGAAAAGAAAGAATCTACCATCAAAGGGTATGATATTATGAAATTGCAAGAATTACCTATTGGACTTTGGGTAACACCTCCTGCTGGCTATCAGAATACGTCGGAATATGCTAAGATAAAAGCAAGTGGAATCAATTTTGTAAATGGCTTTTATCATTTCGAGAATAGTAATGAGAAAATAATGCAAACATTAGATTTTTGTAAAGCAAATGGACTTAAATATTTTGCAAGCAAAGGTGATGTAGAAAAAGCTGTTCGCAAGCATTCAGAAACACAAGATGTAGCATTAGTAAATTCTTTTGTTGATGGCATCAAACCATATGCCAATCATGCAGCATTTGCTGGAGAGCTGTTTCTTGATGAGCCAGGTAAACCCTTATTTAAGAGTATTGCAACATTTGCTAGAGCTTACGAAAATGCTTATCCAGACAAAATTTGGCATGTCAATTTATTTCCAACTTATGCAACAGGTGGCATTCAAACCACTAACTACGAAGATTATATTGATAGTTGGATAAGTACAACATCGCCAAAGCATGTTTCTTATGATAACTATCCTCT
>JASLEN010000024.1 GCA_030151105.1 Dysgonomonas sp. | reverse complement strand
AAAGATATTTGATTCTCCTTTCCTTTTTCGAAAGAGTATTTTATTCTAAAATGATCATCCAAAATTGACTATCTTCGGAACTTTAAATTAACAATAATGCGAAAAATAATACTCTATATTGCCATTTCTCTTGATGGCTACATTGCCACCAAGAGAAATGGCAATATAGAGTATTATTTTTCGCATTATTGTTAATTTAAACTTCCAAAGATAGTCAATTTTTGATGATCATTTTAGAATAAAATACTCTTTCGAAAAAGGAAAGGAGAATCAAATATCTTTTCATACCTTAGAGTCTTATTTATAATGAAACTAAATAAGATGCGTAAAATCATTTAACTATCATGTGGAAATATTATGCTATTCTTTCTGCCATTTTTGCTGCCTTGACGGCTATTTTTGCAAAAGTGGGCATCAAAAATATGGACTCCAATCTGGCTACGGCTATTCGTACGGTCATTATTCTATTGATGACTTGGGGAATTGTGTTTGCTGGCAATACGCTGTCGGGTGTCAAGGAGCTGACAAAAATGAATTGGCTTTTTCTCATTCTTTCGGGTGTGGCAACGGGGCTTTCGTGGCTCTTTTATTTCAAGGCTTTGCAAGTGGGTGAGGCTTCTAAGGTTGCTCCCATCGACAAGTTGAGCGTGGTGTTCACAATCTTGTTAGCCTTTGTCATTCTCAAAGAACCAGTAAGTTGGAAAGTCATTTTGGGCGGATGCCTCATTGCGGGCGGCTCGTTGGTGATATTGATGGACAAATAAAACAAGAGAGGCTACTTAAAAAATAGCCTCTCTTTTGTTTAGGTATCTTTATTTAATTGATTTTCTTATAGGTAATTGAGATGGTCTCGTAGGCAGTCTCTGCCTCCCCTGCAAACTTTTCTATTTTTGTAGGATAGCCATCCGTTGACTCTTTCACTTTGTAGTGGACAATGCTTGCAGCGTTGTTGAAGCTTTCTTTCTCGATCATGTTTTTGCCAGTAGTCGCCAAATTCAAAATGCCGAGCATGTATAAATCTAGCTGAGTGGTCATGTACCATGCGGGTAAATTGCTGTAGGCAAATGGAGACAATATGTTTGCATAATAGGTCATAGTTGTCTTTTGCATCTCAACATTATTCTTAGTGTCAACGTATTTTAGTTCCAATAGATTGCTGTAATCGTCATATTCGTACGTTGTTACGTAGCCACTATTGTCAGTAGGAACCGATTTGTAAGGGACTCCATTCTTGTTGATGTGAAACGTAGATGAATAGACTTTGTTTCCACTATAAGTAACTGTGTTGTTGACCTCGTCATATTGTATATCAAAAATCTGATCTCGATTATTTATCTCATTTTCGATGTCATTAGGATTGCTGCTTGTATATTTCTGATTTATACTAGCTAATTGTCCTTTGGTGTTGTAATTGAATTTTCGTTGTGTCGTCAAAGTAATTGTTGGGTTACTCTCGAAATCAATTTTTCGCACGTAGGTTTCATTCACAAGTTTGTTCGCATCATCGTAAACGTATTCATAACTATGTACTTCGCTATGTGTGGGCATCGGAAGGTAGTTAATTTCTATTGTGGTGGGCAATAGTTTCGTAATTTCCTCTATGCATATTATAATTTCGTCTTTGTCATTGGTGTTGCAACTTGTGAAACTCAGAATTAGGAGCGACAGGAGGGTGGTGTTTAACAGTTTTTTCATTCGTGTGTTAGTTTTTTTGTTCTTAATTAAACGCAAAGATATCTTATTCTTTTGAATATAAGTATTCTAAATAAAATAAACTTGAGGAACAAATCCATTACTTTCTTTTTACCTTTGTTGCTTCAGATTATAAAAAGAGAACTAGAAAATGAAAGAGAATTTTTTTGAAAGCCCTTTTCGAGGCAAAACATTAGTGGAGCAAGTAACCAATCCAAATATTATTGTAGGCAAATATAGCTATTATTCAGGTTATTATCATGGACATTCGTTCGACGACTGCGCTCGATATCTGATGCCCGATAGGGATGATGTGGACAAGCTTATCGTGGGCAGTTATTGTTCCATAGGCACAGGCGTATCGTTTATCATGGCAGGAAATCAGGGACATAGACACGACTGGATATCGAGTTTTCCATTTGCTTTTATGAATGAAGTGCCCGAATTTGCCGATGCTGAAAATGGCTATAGTGGGGCGGGAGATACCGTTGTGGGCAATGATGTGTGGATAGGAGCCGAAGCAATGATAATGGCTGGTGTCAAAATAGGTGATGGTGCTGTGATCGGTAGCCGAGCTTTGGTGACCAAAGATGTTGCCCCGTATGCAGTGGTGGGAGGAAATCCTGCCAAGGAGATTAAGAAGCGTTTTTCGGAAAAAGAAATTGCAATGCTACTTGAAATGCAATGGTGGAACTGGGATTTGTCCATTCTGAAGGGAGCGATGAAAACACTTTGTTCGTCTGATATAGAGGCTTTGTATGCTTATTATCAAAAGCATATTAAATGAAAATTTTGTGTAACAGATGTGTTAAATGATACGTTGTTAATGTATCGAATAAAACAACTTAATAACTACAAATTATGGGAATGTATATTTTTTCCAAAGCTATCAAACAAGATGAGGTGATGGCTGCTTTTGGATCTAAGAATCAAGAACTGATAGATAAAGTAAAACAGTCTTACAGCTACGAATGCTACGCCGAGGACGACTGGGATGGAGAGTATATCTTGATAGACGAGGCTTTGACAGATATCGTTATGGGCAATGAGTTTAAGGCTGGAAGTGCGCATATATATGGTTATGCTTTTATTTGCTTGTGCGAAACGATGGGCAAGAAAGTGCCATGGTCGCAAGATTTTAAGTTGGGTTATGAGACAGATTTGGTGACACAATATTTGGCTGATGACTTTGGCTTGGAAGGAATGGCTGTAGAAGAAAATATGTTTGGGGAGGACTTGGCTACATGTTTGCCTGAACGTGAAGACTTTCCGATGATTGGCATGATTTCTAACAAAAATCTGAAAGCATTATATGACCAACTTCCTGAAATAGAATTGTCTGACGATGAGCTAGAAGAGCTTTATGATGAGGACGATGACAAGGCGTGTGCTTACGAAAATATCAAGGGGCTGAAAGACAATCTGAAGTTTTGTATGGATAACGGAATGGATTTGGTGTCGTTTTGCCACTAATATTCTGGAGGGTAATGATATAAAAAAACTGCTCAAGTCTTTCGATTTGAGCAGTTTTTATTTTTTAGAGGATAATCCTTTTCTTATTTTCCTTCAAATTGTGAATAGAAATAAGCGTATTTAGATTTTTTCTCCACATCTTTTTTGTCGCTCACAGGCACAATTGAGAAGCTGAATTCGTAGTCCTGATCGGAATAGATTGTAGCCTCAGCAATTGGGCGTGCCCCCCAGCTGTCGTATCCTGCCACACCTTGTTGTTTCAGGTCAACACATACTTCCACAAAGTTGCGTGGGCTGATGTCGCTGATGTGAGTTTGTTTTCTCAAGCGATTAGCAGCCTTGCTGTCATCATGGTTTGCAACTTCTTCTGGCGTAAAGTTTGTCCATTGGTATGGTGCATCTGCTTCTTCTCCGTCAAAGTCTTCAACAGAGTTGCGTAGCGAGTTGAACCCAAATGTTCCAAACTGTCCTCCACCTTTTATCATCAATCCGTTACCTTCTGCATCTGTTGCGGCCATCCAACGAGTGTCGGTGCGGTGTCCGTTTTCTTGTGGACGAGAATATTCTACATACATGTCTTCGGCGGTAGTTTCGTACAAGCCTACGATAGTTCCTTTGTAGCGGTCTATGTAGTTTTCTTCTGGTCCTCTACCAAAGTAAGTAATGTTGTTCATGCTAGAAGGTATTCTGAAACGAACTCCAATACGTGGAACTTCCAAAACTCTCTTCTTAGCTCTCAATTCTGCAGCAGCCTTAGGCGAATGTGTAGCAAGTAATTCTACTTCCGAAGCTTCAATTTTGTCAGCCTCTAGTGCTACTTTTTGGAACTGAGTTTTCACATAAAGAACTCCTGCTGGAGAAAGGCTATAGTTTACGATATAGCGATTTTTTGCTGGCAATTCGTAATCTAGAATCAATTGAATATGATTGTTTTGCTCTTCACGAACAGTAGCTTTCACTACGTTGAAGTTTTTGCTCGCTTGTTTCCAAATTTGTAAACGTAGAGGAGCGCCATTTCCATAATCATTGTCATTTGGTCCACGCCAGAAGTTTGGTTGAATACCAAATCCACCTTCAAAGTATTCTTTTCCATTCACTTTGTATGATGTAATGATACCTTGTTTTTTGTCGTAGCTCAATGCAATAGTTCTATCTACTGACTCCAACAAAATGCGGTTTTGATCTTCAAAAGCCATCAACTTAGAATATTTGCCCGATGCTCTGAATGGAGTAGCCTCAACTTGTTTGTCCATTCTAAACTGATCGTACGCCACAAGATGTCCGAGAGGAACGAGTGGTGTCGCTTTTTTGCTATGTACTTCGAAATTGATGAAATACTCTTCACCCACTTTTGGTTTTATCGTATTTACAGGAACTACGATCTCTGTACTTTGTTGTGGTTCAACGTTAAGAGTGATTTTTTCTTCTTTAATCACTTTTCCGCTTTCGATGATTTTGTAACTAAAATCATAATCAGCAAGATTGGTAAAATAGAAGCGATTTGTAATCTTGTATTTCCCAATTGCTCCATCTAATACCTCAAAACCAACATCTTGGTGAGTATATTTAATCTCAGCAATAGCTGGATGTGGTACTTGGTCTGCTGTTACAACACCATCTGCCATGAAGTTTCCGTCCGATGGCTGATCCTTACCAAAGTCTCCTCCATAAGCCCAGAATCTACGTCCAGTTTTAGGGTCAATTTTCAAGATGCTATGCTCTTTCCACTCCCAGATGTATCCTCCTTGCAGTTGTGGATATTTGTAGATTGCTTGCCATTGTCCGTATAGGTCTCCCGTAGAGTTACCCATTGCGTGAGCATATTCCGAAGGTACGATAGGGCGGTCTGCTCCTTTTTTCCCTATTTCCTCTAGCCAAGCAGCCGATGGATATTGAGGTACAAACATATCTGTGTTCCACTCCCAAAGCGCACGCTCGTAGTTTACAGGGCGTCCCATTTCCATTTCAGCCTCCAGATCTTTGATCATGGTGTAGGCATTGTAGAAGTTGTATCCATTTCCAGCCTCATTTCCTAGCGACCAGAATGTTACTGAAGGGTAGTTTTTGTTTCGTTGAAACATATTGTTCACACGATACAAGTGGTTGTCTTTCCAGTCTGGATTGTGTCCTAGTGTTCCTTTTTTGTTTCCATCTTCGTGTCCTTCCGAACCTTTGCGCATATCGTCTTTGTAGATTGTATAGTA
>JASLEN010000433.1 GCA_030151105.1 Dysgonomonas sp. | reverse complement strand
ATGTTGCACTTGCTATTCTATTAAATATAAGCAAAAAGTCAGAAATAAACAAGAGCCAATATTAAAATAATCAATTAAATATTTTGAATAAGTGATCTACAATATCAAAACCTAAAGTTGAAACAGAATTTGAATAATAATACATATCTTGCAGGCTGAAAACTAACAAGACTTGAGATTTTTTAACCTACATAAAAAAACTGTCCATACAGATGAGGAACTCCTTAGCTGCTTGCAAAAGACTCACAATCTAGAGTATTTTCAGCAGCTATATGAGAGGTATATGCCCTTAGTTTATGGTTTGTGCCTCAAATATCTGAAAGATGGCGAGCTGGCACAAGATGCTGTGATAGACATTTATGAGAATTTGGCTGATAAAATCACAAGATACGAAATTGACATCTTCAAGAATTGGATCTATAGCGTTGCTCGCAACCATTGCTTTGCGGTATTGAGAGAAAACAAAAAGGAAATTATTGTTAATTTCGACTCCAATCTTATGGAATCTGACGACACAATTGATCTATTGGGTGAAGAAAACAATGACGAAGAGAGGGCTGCTGCCGTAAACCATTGTGTAGAGCAGCTCCCCGAACCTCAACGAGTATCTATAATGGCATTCTTTTTTGACAATAAATCGTATGCCGAAATTGTGGATAATACAGGATACAATCTGAAAAGTGTGAAAAGCTACATTCAGAATGGAAGAAGAAATTTAAAGATTTGCCTCGAGAGCAAATTGAAACAATAACAGTTTAAGCAATGAGTCTTTTAGATTACATACGAGGAAACCGAAAAGGGAAGGCTGCACATAGACTTGAAAAAGAGGCTATGCACGATCCTTTTTTGTCTGAAGCCTTAGAGGGTTTTGATACGGTTGACGATGATCATATGGCTCGCATAGAAGCCATTCGGAATAGGATAGGCAAAACTCCTTCGCAGAAAGAGCAACATCGCAAACAGTCTATATGGACTTCTGTGGCAGCTGTGGCAGTAGTCTTGTTAGCCATTGTAGGCATCACTCACTTTGGCACTGTAAATGGAGACGGCAGTTTGCATGCGCAATCAGCACCTGCAATGCCTATCAGCATCTATATTCCAGAGGCTGTATATACAGAGAATATTGCAGTAATAGCAACCAAAAACACGGAGTTGACACGAGATGTATCTGTGCGTGTAGATTTATATCATACAGAATTTGAGCAGAATAGTGTAGAATACGACATTCTAGAAAAAGAACTTCTAGCATTAGAGTCTGGCGAAAGCTTTCACTCTCCTACTCCATCCAAAGAGGAAAACTTAGAGGCTATTCAGATTTATATTCCTACTGGAATCAATGCTTCGCAACGACGTGTAAACCAGAGTCCCGAACCTCTGATAGGATTGGACGAATATAAAAAATATATAAAAAGAGAAATGAGACGTCCAGCCATTCCTCCGTGCGAAAACAAAAAGGGAAAAGTCTTACTCGAATTTTCGGTAGATGATGAGGGCAATCCTTATAATATTATTGTAGAATATGGATTCTGTGGAGCAAGTGATGATGAGGCGGTACGTCTATTGAAAGAAGGACCACGTTGGACTCCATCAAACGTACGAGGACAACTGAGAGTAGAGTTTTAAAATAAAAAAAAGACTGAATATCAATTCAGTCTTTTTTATTCAATAAATCGGGACGCAAACGCTCTGTGCGCTCCACTGCCTGTTGATGTTTCCAATCATCAATCTTGGCTTCATGTCCAGACAATAATATATCAGGCACTTTCCAACCCTTATATTCTGCGGGACGAGTATAAACGGGAGGTGCAAGAAGATTGTCCTGAAAAGAATCGGATAGCGCCGACTGCTCATCTCCAATTGCTCCAGGTAATAGACGAATAATAGCATCTGCCATGATAGCCGCAGGAAGCTCCCCTCCTGTGAGGACAAAATCTCCCACCGAAATCTCTCTAGTAATGAAATTTTCTCTAATGCGATGATCTATTCCCTTATAGTGTCCACAAAGAATTATTATATTTTCGCAAGATGACATCTGGTTGGCAATCTGCTGATTAAAAACCTCTCCATCAGGTGATGTGTAGATTATTTCATCATAGTTGCGCTCTGCTTTCAATGCAGATATTGCATTGTCCACGGGTTCTATCTGAATCACCATTCCAGCCTCGCCTCCAAAAGGATAATCGTCCACTTTGCGATGCTTGTTTGTTGTATAATCTCTCAAGTTGTGCACCACAATTTCGGCCAAGCCTTTTTCTTGTGCACGCTTGAGGATTGAAGTATCTATAACACCCGCAAACATTTGGGGTACAACGGTCAAAATATCAATTCTCATATCTTATATATCGTATCTCCATTGCCTTGTGCAGTTGGCATCACCAACATATCTTGTATATTAACGTGCGCTGGTTGCGAAACTGCAAACGAAACAGCATTGGCAATATCAGTAGCCTTAAGTTCTTCAAAACCATCATAAACCTTATCGGCACGTGCTTGATCTCCCTTGAATCTCACATTAGAGAATTCCGTATTGACTGCCCCAGGACATACAAGTGTGACACGAATATTGTAAGGAAGAAGATCGAGACGCATTGCTTGATTTAGCGCAGTCACAGCATGTTTGGTTGCACAATAAACATTACCATTGGTATAAACATGTTTGCCAGCAATAGACGAAAGGTTAATAATATGTCCCGTTTTTCGAGCCACCATAGTAGGTGTTACGATACGAGTAACATACAACAAGCCCTTAATATTGGTATCAATCATACGCTCCCAATCGTCAATTTCGCCCTCATGGATAGGCGACAATCCGACTGCCAAGCCTGCATTATTGACTAATACATCTATATTTTTCCACTCCTCAGACAATGTGCCCAAGTTAGCTTCTACTTCTTTATAACTACGAACATCAAAACATAATTCCTTTACTTGTACTCCATGTTTCGTTTCTATCTCTTTTTTCAATTCTGCCAATCTATCTTGACGGCGACCTGTGATAATTACATTGTAGTTATCCTCTGCAAGACGAAGAGCAACTGCTCTTCCGATTCCAGCAGTTGCTCCCGTTATTAGTGCTATTTTTTTCATTCTTTCAAATAATATCTTTTTCAGAGCATTTTATCTAGCCCAAATATTTAGGATTTCTCCCATCAACAGTCTAGGACCCTTATTATCCTTCCACAATTTAGATTGCGCATTTTCTTTAACTGCACTTTCTGAAGAATCTTGCTCCATTGTCATTTTACATTCTATCACTATCCATGCCTCATTGAATGCCATATTTCCCGATGCAGTTTCTACAGCAGTCAAGCCTTCGGCAGGCAATCTGTCTTTTATAGATTTACTTTCTAGGCGATCAAGTGCATCAGCATTGATTTCGGTAAGGAAAGAAATAGTTATTGTAGCATCTTTACTCAGCTTATGTCCATCTGTGTTTGCAAACACCATTGCAGTTTGTTTCCCTCCAAAATTAGCTAACCCGCTCCATGTTGCTGTCAACGCTAGTGACTCTCCATCTACACCTACAACCGCCACCGCTCTACTATCTTTGAACATCTTAAGAATTGCATCCGACAAGCCACTTGCATTCAACGATCTATAACCTACCATTTCGCTTGCAGCAGCCGATATAGCAACACCTTGTGCTGGCACGCTAGGAGAAGGAACAACTTTTGCAGGTTCTTTTTCCACATCTAGGATTGAGGCTTTTTTAGTATCCTCTTTCTTGATATTATCCAAGCTGATATTACCTAAATATGCTATAAGCTTTGCTTGCAACTCATCTACTCTGTCTATTGTAAATGTTCTGAACTTATCGTAATGTCTATTTAGTTTCTCTCCACTTTTGTGCAATGCCATCTTATCTGTAATCATTTCTTCAGCTGGCATAGGTTCTTTGTAATCTTGATATTCGTATCTGATATTTCTCATTTCCAGATTACAACTACCAGCTTCCACTCTAGCAATAAGCTGATAAGTAATCACTGTTTGATCTATCATCAAAGCCATAGACTTGAAAACGAGTTTCTCATCCCCCTGAGCCGCAATATAGCTTTGTGCCTTGTCTGCAATCAATATCCTTTGCTTTGAACCTTCTTGAGGAGCAAACTCTTCATTCATCCAGTTATTAACAAGTTCATATAGTTTGTCTTTAGAAACCTCCGAGCTCACTTTCACCTCACGATTAAATTGCACTTTACCATCCACCAAAGGAACTCCTCCTGCTAGATATTTACTATCTACCTGTGCTGTCAACAATAGCACATTGCAAAAAAGGATGAAACTAATAATAGAAATTCTTTTTAAGTCCATAGTATTTGTAGTATTATATATTTTTTATGTTCTTCTTACTTCTGCAAGTCTTTTATTCTAACAGCTAAAAATACAATAAATATATAAGGCGTGCAATATGCAGGCTAGGATTAAAAGATTTGTTAGATTTTTTAAATAAAAAAGTGATACTAAATATTTAGTACCACTTTTTTCTGTTCTATATAATCTCTAGTTTCTTAGAAGTTGTAAGAGAAACCTACTCCTAATACTTCTTTGAATTGTACTTTTGGTCCTTTAGATGTTCCATCAGAACCAATAGCTTTGATGTCATCATCATATTTCAATGTGGTGTTTAGCGTAGCAGACATGAACTTGTTGATTTTCATACTGATCAACACATCCCAATCTATATCTACATTTCCAAAAGATCTGTCGTAAGCCGAGAACATTGCTAGAGTTGAAATAATTTTCACATTTTCTACAACTTCTCTTTCTGCTCTTGCTTTGAAATAAGCTCCAAGCTCTGCTCTAAATTTCTTATCCACATCTACACCAAATGCTCCAATGCTAGATAGATAATCATCTTGCACAAATGTCAATTTTCCAGCTACTGGCGATAGGTAAAGTGAGAACCAAGATTTGCGATACTCCATACCCAGAGACACGTTAGAGTATGCTGGTGCTAGTAGCTTAGAGATATATTGACCTCTACCTTCTGGCTTGTAGTTGTACCCTTTTGCAAACTGAGTTTTGAAATCAGCCATTCCTGTGTAGTACCACACTCCATCTGTACTGTAACCTAGCTTAGTCGAAAAGTCAAATTTATCACCAACTTTTCTTGTTCCTTGACTCTTGTTATTTGTCAAACCGTACTCCAATATAAGGTGGTTTTCCCACAACCAGTTTCCACTTTTTCTTAGAGCCGATCCATTCAAATATGCTGTTCCTGCAACAGAGTTTTCACCCCCAGCCGACCAATTGCTCATCGCTGTTTGTGACATATTGATCCCTGTTACACCCGAGACTTTAAATTTTCCGTCCTCTAATTCATCCTGTGCAAAGATAGACACAGCCGAAAAAAGAAGTGCTGCTGCTAATAGTAGTTGTTTTTTCATAATCCTATAAGTAAATAAAAATATCTTTTTAGTAATTTCAGTTCTATCTTAATTTTAAAATATCACTTTCACATGGAACGTAATCATAGTCTTTTTTGTTCATTTTATATAAATTTTTGACTTGCATTCCATAGCGTTGAGCAATGCTATGCATGGATTCCCCCACCCTAACAACATGCTCATAATAAGGTTTATCAGCTCTTCTTTTTTTCTTTTCTAAATAAACCAAATCACCTTTTTCTAATGGGAATTTTTTCGGCACTTCGTTATATTTATACAAATCTTTTAGGTTGAAATCTAAATCTCGTGCAATGGCTTCATAAGTATCTCCCTCTTCAGCAATCACATAAACTAGCCCATGTGTGATATATGGAGTACGGCTATGTCGTTTAACTATAATATTAACATTATTATCCTGTACTTTATTCTTACCCGAATTTCCTTTAATTTCTCTATCATACAGATATAATTCATAGTCTTCTATCAACTTTATCAGCTTATTAGCATACGCTTTGTCAGTTGCATATCCTGCATTTTGAAGTCCTCTAGCCCATCCCTTATAGTCTGTTATTTGCAACTGAAAAAGTGAATTATATCTACTGCGCTCTGTCAAAAAAAGAGAATGATCGTGATATGATTCTTCCGCATGTTTGTATTTTCTAAAACACTCATTGGGTCTGTCATCCGACTTTCGCATAGTTGCCCCTTTCCAATCGTGACATTTTATACCAAAGTGGTTATTTCCTTGAGAAGCCAAAGTACTTGCCCCAGCACCAGACTCCAACAGTCCTTGCGCAAGAGTAATACTAGCAGGAATCTTGAACTCCTTCATATGCTTAACAGCCACATTATTATACTTGTTGATATAACTGTCATACTGCCTGCTCCGCTTGACCTGCGCATGGAGAGAGCAAAAAGGGAGCAAGAGGCTCAAAAATAATATTTGAAGAGTTACATATCTAAATTGAGAAGTAGAAGAATGATTCATAAAATAATAAGTATATTTGATTAAGTTCACATCAATATTTATGTTTACTAAAAATTATAACAATCTAACTAGCATGAAAGATTTCACAATTTCGACAAAGATACGTGTTTACTCCTTAGAAGATAGCAACGAAGAGACCAAAATCCTCATCAATAAAGCCAAAGAGGCTACACAAGGAGCCTATGCCCCATACTCTACCTACCATGTAGGTGCTGCAGCGCTACTCAAAAATGGAGAAATAGTGTGTGCCAGCAATCAAGAAAATGCAGCCTACCCTTCAGGACTATGTGCCGAGCGAACTGCACTATTCTATGCAAATGCTAGCCAACCCGAACAAGCTGTGGATGCAATTGCAATTATTGCACACCATGATGGAGACTTCGTAAAGGATGTATGTACGCCTTGCGGGTCGTGTCGTCAAGTGATTGCAGAAGTGGAAAGCAGATACGATAATCCTATCCGGATCATCATGTGCAGCAGAGACACAGTATATGAAGTAGGCTCAATCAAAGACTTACTACCGCTCAGTTTCGATAAGTCAGCTCTAGAATAAAGCTACCATTTTAGCTTTATATTTTTCAATTCTTGTGTCAGCTCCTTAGCTCTATTGTTGCTGACACTATCTAATAATGCCCAAAAACGAGAGCCATGATTCATTTCCATAGTATGACAAAGCTCGTGCAAAATAATAAAGTCCACCAAATGCTCAGGCAGCATCATACAAAAGTAAGAAAGATTGATATTCTTCTTTGAGGAGCAACTCCCCCACCTACTCCTACTCTTATTTATTTTGACTGTGCCCACTGAAAAATTATGTATTTTAGCCAATTCGACGACCTTGTCTGGAAATATGCGATTCGCTTCTTTGCGACAAGCATTCTCAATTGTTTCTTTTATCAGAGTCTGGAAATTTTCATTTGATAGATTTACAGACTTAGGATATGAAATGGACAAAATTCCATCTTTTAAACTCGTATAGATATTATTTAATGTATTTGGCTTAAGCTCTAAGCGAAAAGTAAGAGTAGAGAACAAAGTATTTTCATCAAAAACAAATTGAACAGATGATTTATTTTTCATCTGGAACAATCTATCTCTCATCTGATTTATTGCTACTTTTATTTCTTTATCTGAAACGAAACTAGGATAAGTGAGCAAAAACTCTCCATCTCGATAGCGAGCAATAAAACGTCTTGCACGCATATTGGCTTGCAGCTTTATCAATCCTAGTTCACTATCTTCTATATATTTCATCCTCTTCTAATCCAAATACAAAGAAAGCCTAACCCTTAAGTTAAGCTTTCTCTTATAGTCATAATCATCAAATTGTAATTACTTTACCTTGTGATTTTCTTTAATAAACGATTCTAACGCAGCCGTCATTGATGGAAATTCTGGCTGAGGAGCTTCACAACTCAATACAAGTCCTGCCTCACGCACTGCTTGCGCAGTAGAAGTACCAAAACAACCAATTGCTCTATCCTCTTGTTTGAACTTTGGTGCATTTTCGAACAAAGACGCAATACCTGATGGACTAAAGAATACAAGCATGTCGTAAGATAAAATAGCCTCTTCTGTAATCGCATTACTCACTGTTTTATACATCACAGCTTTCTTGTAGTCTATCTTTTTGTCATCCAACAATTCCGTCAAGTTTGGAACATGAGTTTCTGAAACTGGAATAATGAATTTCTCCTTCTTATATTTATCTAGGAAAGACTCCAAACCATCCATTTTACCTGTTGCCCCAAAGTGTATTTTTCTCTTACGATACACTGTATATTTCTGCAAGTAAAGCGCAATAGCCTCAGAAACACAGAAATACATCATGGTGTCAGGAACCACAATCTTCATCTCTTCGCATAGTGCGAAGAAGTGATCTACAGCTGTTCGAGCAGTAAATACAACTGCCGAAAAGTCAAGAATATTGATTTTTTGTTGTTTAAACTCTTTTCCATCCACTCCTTCTACTCGGATAAAAGGATGAAAATCTAGCTGCAGCTTATATTTCTCTGCAATATCAAAATAGGGCGACTTACCTGTTTTGGGTGCTGGCTGCGAAATTAAAACTTTCTTAACCTTCATCATAATATTGTATTAAAAATATCTGTTTTATACAGATGTACTAAACCTATTCCCAAGAATATATATGGTAAAATTTCAATCGTGCAAAGATAGGCAATCAAATACAATAAGTTGAATTTTTGTCCTATAAAAAAGACAATTACTCT
>JASLEN010000423.1 GCA_030151105.1 Dysgonomonas sp. | reverse complement strand
TAAAGGACGCAATCTTACCTACTTGAGACATTTGCCAAACATCATATGCATAGAATTTAAGCACAATGAGCCCAAACGAGATAAGAGATATTTTTCTCAAAACGACTTCTTTTCGCTTCAATCCCCAAAGCATCAACACCAAAGCAGTCAATCCCCAAAGAATAGGATATCCAAATGTATGAACATCAGCCAATAGTGAAGAATAGTTATCGGCATTGCCCACAATCATCACCACAAGGCTGTCTAGCTCTACACTCAGAATGATGGTAGAAATAATTACCAACGCCCAACTTAGAGCCATAATAGAGTTGCCAACACGGAGACGCATATTTTTCACCAATGTGTACATAATGCTCGCAATGGCAGGCAGAGACAGCAGATGCACAAGGAAATAGGCACGAGGATAGGATTCGTAAACAAAGGTATCTTCTCGCAAATCAATTTCGAAAAGGAGATAGATGGTTGCATAAAATATTGTTGCCACAAAAAGCATCCAATAGCCCGTAGCACCTGTTTTGGCACGATATATAAATGATAGCACTGCTACAAAAATAGTGGTGTATGTAGCTAGACACAAGTATCTAAAGCTATCCGAATACTCCACCATAATTCTTGCTTCCAACTGATTGTCTAATTCTAGGTATGGCACAGCAAAAAGCAATGTGATGAACATTAGTCGGAAATAGACAGCCACCCCTCGATGCTTTTCTCTAAGATTTTCATCTTTTTCGCGTGAAAGTAAGAATAGTCCTGCGCCAAAGCTAAGTGCCAAGACAACACCCGTAATAAACATTCTATTGAAAATGATAGGCAATGCTCCGTCCTCTTGTACAAGATATAAGTATTCGTAGTGTTGCGAGAAGTCCATTACATAAGAAATAAGACTTAAAGCACTGATTACAAGGAATCCAATATAGAAAACATTGATTCTCGATTTTTGCCACAACCATAATAATAGTACCGTTTCGGCAGCCCAGAACATCGTAATCACATAACCATCAAGCTGGATAGGTATCGCCAAACTCACAAAGCTCATTACCACAGCAATGATGAGGTAAATCATATTTTTGTCCACCTTCGTTTGACGGAACAGCGTCAACATCACCACCGCATTGACAGCCGATAGAATAAGCGTAGCAATTCCTCTAAGGTCTGGTGTATAATCATTTAGAATATAAAGATAGGCAAGAAGCGCCGAACAGTTGTTGGTCAATATCAATCCCGCTTGCACCCATGTCATTTGATTGCTTTTTCGCAAGTGCTGAATAATGGCAAGCACATAGAACTGAACAAAAAATAGTGACGCAAAAATACTTGCTCCCAGATATTGTGTCTCGAAACGAGCTATCAGCCACGTCCAGAAGAATAGAAGAGAGAAAAGATAGGCGATAACATTAATAATGCGCCAGTCTTTTCGGAGCGAAATCACCAACATTCCCGTATTGAGAATGAGCATATAAGAGAATAAAACGATGTAATTGCCTTCACCCGTACTCACCATCAGTGGAGCAAGAACACCACCTACGAGTGAGAATACTGCTAATTCTTGACGATTATAAAGTAGGGATAATATGACTGAAAACACCGTTACGATGGCAAGCAGTACAAATGCAACGGGTTGAGTAAATATCTCATACTCTCGGAAAGCAAGTGTAATAGTTACATAGAATACGGAAATTCCACCACCCACTAATATGGATGAAAAGACATTGTATTTTTCTTTCAACTTATGTGCCAATCCTATGATAACACCTCCCACAGCTAGTCCAATGGCTACTCTGGCTACTTCGTTGATCCAACCTTGATCGATAGCATATTTGACAAAGAAGCCAATACCAAGCACAAGCGTAACAATACCAATCTTGGCAAAAAGATTTCCGCCAAATAGTTTCTCCACCAAGTTTTTACCCTCATCCTCTGCATTTTCTTCTACAGGATATGGATAAGGTCTCGTTGTGTCAGTTTCTCTGAAGATAGGAGAAGATGAGGTAGGCATCTGATTTGTACTAGACACATTTTCAGTAGCTTCTGAAACCATTGCTGCCACAGGCTCGCTTACAACCGACTCTTCTATTGAATTATCTGCCGCTGCATAAACCGTAGTTGGCTGCACAGGCTCAATTATATTCGCTGCCTCATGCTTAGGCAATTCTACATTTTCTAGAGATGCTAATCTAGGCGTAGTTTCTTCTATAATAGGTGCAATTGGAGTAGATACCTCTACGATTTCCTCTTTCGGAACATCCACTTGAGTGGACACAATCTGCTCTTGTACTTCAGTCTTTTCCTCTGCTGTGGATTCTGTAAATTCAATAGAATTGTTTTGTTTCAGTTGCTCCAAATCGTATTTGGTAGCCATATGCCTGAGTATAAAAGTGAGTTTATTATCTAACTCCTTCACATCATCAGCCAACCGTTCTGCTCCAGAATCATCTGTTTTCTTTCTACTTATGGCAAATACGATTATGATGACTGCAAGGATAATCAAGAAATATAAGATTCCCATTTGTGTTTCATTTATGTTTATAATCTGCAAGTTATCAAGCAAGATTCTACTTATGCTGATAAATGTAGTTGTTATTTTCAATTCTCCATCTTATAAAGACATTTTTTATATCCCTTTTGTTACAAAAGAGCAGTGTGAATACAGAGTAAAAAAGGTGAGGTTCAAAAAGCTGAACCCCACCCCCACTAACACCTTACTATTTATTCACTATTTTATTTAGAGTCTTCTTTCATTACTTCCGACAATTGCTCCATTTTTTCCAATTTGCCATCTCGCACCTCAAATCTTGCGAGCACCTGCCAAGTCGCCGTTGTGCCTTTGGCCTTGTGCATAATGACGTGATAGTACGCAAAAACAATATCATCTTTTGCATGCACAACTTTGAATTCGATGTCGCTCGTTTGTTTCATTTTCTTGTGCCCTTCAAAGTGCTTCACAATCTGCTCACGAGTACGTGTACGACCATCTGACTGTTGCACAAAATTATCGCCCAATAGCGTTTCCATTTTGTCCATGTCAAAAAATTCTTTGTTGAATAACACATCATAGAATGCGAAAACAACTTCCTTAGCTCCTTTTATTTGTTCCATTACAATCTTTTTACGGTTTTAAACTAAAAAATTTAGAAAGCGAAAAATTCTTTGTCAATCAAACAAAACTTACTTTATGCACATCTCTTATTATAACAACAGACCTTCGATTTTGCTCAATAAGAATGTAATAATAATTCTTAAAATAAAATATCCAAGTGCAAAGACTACGCTCTACACTTGGATATCACATTATATTCCAACAGTTTAAACTATCATTCTAAATTAGCCATTAGCCAAAGCATCTTCGCGATCTGGTCCCCAAGGTTCGGGTGTTGTTGAAGGATC
The DNA here is from genome assembly GCA_030151105.1 of Dysgonomonas sp. Taxonomy (GTDB): domain Bacteria; phylum Bacteroidota; class Bacteroidia; order Bacteroidales; family Dysgonomonadaceae; genus Dysgonomonas. Next base: position 1,970 of record JASLEN010000423.1, on the reverse strand, counting down.
GAACACATTGAAATAATAAATCTTCAGTGCATCCAAATAATTCGTAAATGGTTTTAATCTTCCTTCAAACGATGTGTAGTCTTTCTTTGCTGCATCTGTCCATCCCACTTCTGCAATTGCCAACACACGTGGATAGGTCATATAGTCGAGACGTTTTTTGTCTTTGATTCGCTCCGTCCACATATTGGCTTGCAAGCCCATTATTTGCGACTCATGTCCTGTAATAATGTCTTTGATGCCTTCAGGGAAAGCATAAACTGTATGCAATTCGTTATAAGCACCTCCCCAACGTCTGCCCACTTTTTGTGAATCGTGTTGCACAAAATCGAAGTAGCAAGGGATGCGAGGAGTCAACAACACTTGGAATCCTTTGTCGAGCGCCTCTTTCAACAATTCTGGTTTGTCGTGTCTCCACCACATCACCACAGCTTGGTCTGGCGTGATTCCTGCATTCAAGATTTCGTCCCAACCTATCATTGTTTTGCCTTTTTTGTTCACTATTTCTGTTGCTCGACGTACAAAATAATGCTCCAGACCTACTTCATTTTTCAAGTCATTATCTTTGATAAACTTCTGAATCACAGGGTCTGTGTACCAAGATTGATTGCCATAATGCACCTCGTCGCCACCGATGTGAATATATGGAGCAGGGAAAAGCTCTGCGATTTCGGTCAACACATTGTCAATAAATTCGTAAGTAGTCTCCTTAGCTGGATGAAATGTAAAACCATTCCATTTACCTTTTCCTCCTCCCGATATCTCTGGATAGGCACGACTTACAGCCGTAGCATGACCAGGCATATCAATTTCGGGAATGACAGAAATATTCAACTTGGCAGCGTATGCAACAATTTCTTTGATGTCCTCTTGCGTATAGAAAAAAGATGGCGCATCAGCATCGCTCCAACTTCCAGAACTTCCTACTTCCGTCAATCTTGGATAACGTTTAATCTCGATTCTCCATGCTTGCTCATCTGTCAAATGCCAGTGAAAACGATTGAATTTCAATCGACCCAACACATCAAGATATTGAAGTACAGTCTCTTTTCCGAAAAAATGACGAGACTCATCCAACATATATCCACGCCAAGGTTGAGCAGGCTTGTCAGAAAGTTTCATGGCTGCAATAAGCTGTTCTCCCTCTTGATTTCTAACCATTTGCAAGAGACTTTGCATACCATAAACAGCTCCACCATAATCGTTTGAGCTATTGATGATTTGCTTTTTTTGAACATCCAAAACGTAAGCCTCTTCCCCCAATGTTGCATCCTTAACAAGATTGATAGCATTCTTTTGTGCCGATGAATTTTGCTCTACCTGAAGATCAAGTCCTATTTCTTTTTTGACTGCTTGTTGATAAAAAACAGCAGCATCTTTGAAAGCTTCGTCAGTATAAATAATTTTGGTTTGCGCCGTTAAAGAGAAATCTCCTCTACCCATTTCTATATTATTGGGCAAAGGAATGATGGCTGGCGCTTCTGTATTAAGCGGTGTATTGTCGCACGAAAGCAAAACAAAACACAGCACCAGAGCCGAAACTAAGAGTTTTTTCATAGTGAATATTTTAAGTTTTAGTCTAAATAATTTCTGTATTTAAGGTAGTTGGCACAAAGGCTTGATACTACATTTTTCAAATATAAGAATTAATGATTGACAAATAACCTTCTATTAGATGTTATATAGCAATGTGTTCGAACACACAAAGACCAAAAAGAACATATACAACTATATATCAACACTATAACGCCATACATAAATACACAAAAAAGCCCCTACTAGTCTCACGACATATAGGGGCTTAAAAAAATTACTTTTGCTTTAAAAAGTAGTGTATATCTTTTAACCTCTTAGTACGATACTCTGCTTGGCATCACAGCCATCATAATATCCATTTAAACCGTCATAGCCATAATTTTTAAAGTCGTGGCTATAAAGAATATGCCAAGTCAGCTCTTCAGGTTTGATAAAAC
>JASLEN010000422.1 GCA_030151105.1 Dysgonomonas sp. | reverse complement strand
TTTTTATCAAAGATTATGAAGCATTCAAAAGTGAGTTTCCAGACTCTGCCATTGGCTGGGAAGCTATTGTGGAAAGTTCTGTAGAACTAAACACTCCAGAGCTAATCTGCATCGAAATAGACACTTATATCTTTACAGGAGGTGCGCATGGCAATACCATAACTGCATCCAAACTATTTGATCCTAAGACTGGTAAAAGTTTAGAACTTAAAGATATTGTTAAAGATATTCCTGCATTTACTAAAATTGCAGAATCAAACTTTAGAAAGACTTTTGAAATACCGACTGATGCAAAGATTACATCTACAGGCTATTGGTTCGAAAACGACATATTTGCTTTGCCTCTAAATATCTTCTTCACAGAACACGATGTAGTATTGCATTACAATCAGTACGAAATAGCACCTTATGCTGAAGGTAGCAAAGAAGTACGAATTGCACGTGAAGAGGTAAAAGACTTATTGTCAATCAATTTCTAAAACGAAGAACAATAATCGTTATTTATAAGCCATAAAATAGCATATATCAATAAAGCTCTGTATTTTTGTTCCTAAATACCAGAATAAGATGAGACCTCTAGAATATAAAAAACTGGAAGACAACAAGACGTTCAAACGCTACTACATGAGAAAGACAAAGTGGTGGAAGAGTTTTTTGTTGCTTGCCCCTACTCTTCTTCTTTTTGTGGGCTTGGCGGGAATACTCCATATGGCATACAACGACAGAATATGGACACTTTATTGTTTGCCATACATCATTGTTTTTGCTCTCGGAACTATTTGGCTAAAAGGAATCAAAAAATATATTCAAGATAAGCTCGTAAGTCAAAGTCATTCTTATTTGGCTTGCGCTGCTAAAAGCTTGGGTGAAAAAGGTGGAAGACATTACTTCATCTATTCTAAGGATAATAAGAGACACAACGAAACTCTAATCTCAAGATTAGCAGACGAATTGGATCTAGACAATTTAACGAAAGAGCAAATTGAAGAAGCTAAAAAGGCATCTATAAAAATAGAAACATCTGAAACAGAAACTCCAATCTATCTAAAAGCTATTGCTACCAATCTGGTGTTGAAAGCAAATAGAGAGAATCTGGCAAGCGGCATCACGCCCTTGCTGTATATTTCGTTACAGGATGTGTTTGTCATTAGAAATAAGGATTTTAAATAAATATTTAAGAAAGTCGAAACTTCTAGTTTCGGCTTTTTTATTGCCCAATAACTAACTCTAAATTTTATTTGTAAAACGTACTTAAAACGAATGGAAGACGAAAAAAAAGTCGTATTGGCTATAGATGAAAAGCCAAAGTGGAATCAGTGGATTCTATTAAGTATTCAACATCTGTTTGCCATGTTTGGAGCTACAGTATTAGTTCCAGCCCTCACAGGTATGAGTCCTGCCGTAGCATTGATAACCAGCGGAATAGGAACGCTAGTTTTTATTGTTATCACAAGAGGTAAAGCCCCCTCCTATCTGGGTTCATCATTTGCATTCATCAATCCTATTATTGCAGTCAAACTCTTAGAAGCCGACCCAAATTCGGGCGTAGGCATGGGAAGCTATATGGTAGGAAGTTTCCTTATCGGAGTCACTTACTCAATCATTGCGCTCATTATTTCTAAAGCTGGAACAAATTGGCTGATGAAACTATTACCTCCAATTGTGGTTGGTCCTGTTATTATGGTTATTGGGCTTGGACTTGCCCACACTGCCATTGGCATGGCTACAAACAATAGCGCTACAGGTGAATACGACCTCGATTATGTTTTGGTTGGTCTCGTGACTCTCTCTATTACCATCATCACAGCTATTTTCACAAGAGGTTTCTTAAGTGTGATTCCCGTATTGGTGGGCATTGTAGGAGGATACATTTTCTCATACATCATGGGTATAGTAACCTTCGAAACGGTGATTGCAGCCAATTGGTTCGAAGTGCCTCCATTTGTTATTCCATTTGTTGATTATACGCCAAGCATCTCTGGTAGAGTTGTGCTATTGATGGTTCCCGTAGCCATTGTACCTATTGCCGAACACATTGGGCATCAATTGGTATTGAGCAAAGTTGTAGGCAAAGATTTAATTGCAGACCCTGGTCTAGATCGCTCCATGTTTGGAGATGGGTTGGGAACTATGCTTGCTGCATGCTTGGGAGGACCTCCTAGCACCACCTATGGCGAAAATATTGGTGTACTTGCCATTACTCGTGCATTCAGCATCTACCTATTTATAGGTGCAGCTATGTTTGCCATCCTATTTGGTTTTTGTGGAAAAATTGCTGCACTACTATCCACTATTCCTTCACCTGTGATGGGTGGAGTTTCTATTCTTCTCTTTGGAATTATCGCATCTAGCGGTTTGAGAATGTTGGTAGAAAACAAAGTAGATTTTGCAAGAAAACGTAATCTTATCATTGCTTCCGTAATTCTTGTTATTGGAATTGGAGGGGCTGCTGTTCATATCGGAAAAATGTTCTCTCTTGAAGGAATGGCTCTAGCATCAATTATTGGCGTGGTACTCAATCAAGTATTACCAGGTAAGGTGACTGTCGATTTCAAAGAAATGTTTAAAGATTAAAAATATTTATGCCTCATAACAAATCATTATGATAGTTATGAGGCATTTTTTCATTTTAAAACGTATCTTTACTATGGAGATACGACCTTGCCAAACGATTACTGGGTCTAACTCTACCCTCTCGAAAGAGGGTTATAGAGACTTAAACAGCCAGTAAGATGGTTAAAAGTCTCTAATTAACAATAAATACAACTTACACCAAGATGCCACAAAATCAGCGCTGAAGGTAGCTGTAGGCGGTTTCTTGCACAAATTAACAACATAGGTAGAGAATGCAATGCCCAAGAGAATGTAGGTTACTCAAAAGCAAATGTTATCTTTATACCTTATAAAAAAAATGAAAGAGTATGGAAAAGACCCTTGTTATCTTAAAGCCATCATGCGTTAAGCGTGCTCTGATTGGTCAAATAACAAACCGATTTGAAAGAAAAGGTTTACGTCTGGCAGGAATGAAAATGATACAGCTAGATGATGAGTTATTGAGCATACACTATAGTCATTTAAAAGATAAACCCTTTTTCCCTCGTGTCAAAGCATCTATGATGGACAGTCCTGTAGTTGTACAGTGTTGGCAAGGAGTGGATGCTGTAAAAGTAGTTAGAAATATTACTGGATTTACAAACGGACGTGAAGCACTTCCTGGAACTATCAGAGGAGACTTTTCGATGAGTGTGCAAGAAAACATTGTGCATGCCTCAGACAGCATAGAAACTGCTGAAGTAGAATTGAAAAGATTTTTCACAGAGGGGGAAATATTTGAATACAAACAACCCATAGTATCTAATTTATATTCACCTGATGAGATTTAAAATTAAAAATCTAATTCAAGAATCTATTCAACATAAGTTGAACAAATTACTATTGGCTTCGGCTCTCATTATACCATCATTTGCAATGGCTCAAGAGACCATAGATATTGCCAAAACAGAAAATAGTAGATCTCAAATACATTACAAGCAGCGCCACAGTAGTCTTATCACCAATTCGGGAGATGTAAAAGAACTATATGCTGATGGTATCAAAATCAAAAGAGATCTTTCTATCTTAGAAGAGATACAAGCAGCAAGAATACTTGCTGAAGATGAAATTCCAGCAGAAGACCTTTATGGCGGAATGTGGAACAACAACTTTGTACATGTATATGGTTCGCTAGAGCAAAAACCAGATACATTCAATATTGATTTACAAGATTTTACAATGCCCATTACTACGGGTTATGTAACATCTAAATTCGGACCACGTGGACGACGTATGCACAATGGTATAGACCTCAAAGTACAAGTGGGAGATACCATCTATGCCGCCTTTGATGGCAAGATCCGTGTACAAAGATTTGAAAGACGAGGCTATGGAAATTACGTTGCTATTCGCCATCCAAATGGATTGGAGACTATTTATGGTCATCTTTCTAAATTCCTACTCAAAGAAAATGATGTTGTAAAATCTGGAGATCCAATTGCACTTGGTGGAAATACTGGACGTTCTACAGGTTCACATCTACATCTCGAATTCCGTTTCTTGGGACAAGCAATAAATCCAACAGAAATTGTTGATTTCGAAAATTTTGTATGTCACAAAGATGAATACTTAATCACAAAGGAGACGTTCTTTACTCCTAAGAATAATAAATACGCTAAAGGGTTTAAATATCATAGAGTAAGAAAGGGCGAAACTCTAAGTAGCATCGCTCGTCGTTATGGAACAACAATAGCTGCTATCAAACGCAACAATAATATGAAGAATGTCAATGCCTTGAGAATTGGTACTTCTTTAAGAATATA
>JASLEN010000408.1 GCA_030151105.1 Dysgonomonas sp. | reverse complement strand
AAGAGGCATCAAAAGGAGTAGGATGTACTATCAAAGGAGTTTGTGGAAAAACTCCTGAAGTAGCAGGAATACAAGATTTATTACTTTTCGTTACTAAAGGAATTGCAGTCTATAATAGAGAATTGCGTAAATCTGGTAAATCATCAGCAGAAGCAGATAAGTTTGTTGTGGATGCTCTTTTTACAAGTATTACGAATGCCAATTTTGACTTTAGTGTTATTGAAGGTAAGGTTACCAAAGGTCTAAAATTGAAAGAAAAACTTGGACAACAAGTTGCTACACTTTCTAATCTTCCTGATGCATGTACTTGGAATGGTCAAGTAAGCGAATACATGACTAAAGCTAAAGAGGTGGGTGTGCTCTCAACTGTGAATGAGGATATTCGCTCACTAAAAGAACTGGTACATTACGGTATCAAAGGGATGGCTGCTTATGTAGAGCATGCTTATAATTTGGGTAATGAGGATGAAGCGCTTTATTCATTTATGCAAGAGGCTTTAGCAGAGATTACAAGAGAAGATATTACTGCTGATGAATTGATTGCTCTAACTCTCAAAACTGGAGAATACGGAGTGACGGCAATGGCATTGCTTGATACAGCAAATACTTCAAGATATGGAAATCCAGAAATTTCGGAAGTTAATATTGGAGTTGGAAAGAATCCTGGTATTTTGATTAGTGGTCATGACTTGAGAGATATTGAGGATTTGTTAGAACAAACAGAAGGTACAGGAATAGATGTTTACACACACAGCGAGATGCTTCCAGCGCACTACTACCCTCACTTGAAGAAATATAAACATCTTGTAGGAAACTATGGTGGTGCATGGTGGCAACAAAAAGAAGATTTTGAGGCATTTAATGGTCCTATTTTATTTACAACTAACTGTATTGTTCCTCCATCAGCAAATGCAACATACAAAGGTAAAATCTTCACTACTGGTTCATCAGGTCTAGAAGGTGCTTTGCATATTCCAGAGAGAGAAGAAGGTAAGGCAAAAGATTTTTCTGCTATTATCGAAATGGCAAAACAATGTGAAGCTCCTCGTCAAATAGAAGAAGGAACAATTGTAGGAGGTTTTGCTCACAATCAAGTAATTGCATTGGCAGACAAAGTTGTAGATGCTGTGAAAACTGGAGCAATCAAGAAATTCTTTGTAATGGCAGGTTGCGATGGTAGAATGAAAAGTCGTAGCTATTACACTGATTTTGCTCAAGAATTGCCTAATGATACTGTAATCTTGACTGCTGGATGTGCTAAATATAGATACAATAAACTTCCATTGGGCGATATAGGTGGTATTCCTAGAGTATTGGATGCTGGTCAGTGTAATGATAGTTATTCATTGGCTGTTATTGCTCTGAAACTGAAAGAGGTATTTGGATTAGAAGATATCAACGATTTGCCAATTGTTTATAACATAGCTTGGTATGAGCAAAAAGCTGTAATCGTTCTTTTAGCACTATTATACTTGGGTGTTAAGGATATTCATTTAGGACCTACACTTCCAGCATTCCTTTCTCCAAATGTAGCTAACGTGTTAGTCGAAAACTTTGGTATTGCAGGAATTGGGACTGTAGAAGAAGATATTGAGAAATTTATGGCTGTGTAAAGTAAGTCGTAATGTTTGTGTTAAGTTGAAAAGAGCAGAGATTATTCAATCTCTGCTCTTTTTTATTCAATTATTAGTTATATCCTAATTTCTATATTCTTGATAATATTATGAATATACGTGTACACTATTCTGTGCAGCAGGTAAGTAGCTTACTCCCACCCATGTAATCATCAAGAGGATAAATGAAATAGGAACCATCCATAGTGTAAAGCGAGGATGCTTATTTTGCAAACGCATATGTATATATACTAGATATGCGGCTGAAGTTATGAATGCCCAAGTCTCTTTAGGATCCCAAGACCAATAATGTCCCCAAGCTTCTTTTGCCCACACAGCTCCCATTAGTAATCCAAGCATTAGAAAGCCAAATCCTATATAAACGATATTGTCCATAAAGTCATAAAGCTTTTCATCTGCTTGATTCTTATTCAGTTTTATTAGCTGAATGATAGAAGCTATTGTAGCTGCTCCAAGCATGGAATAAGAAAGAATATAAACTGTTACGTGAGGCACAAACCAATAACTCTGCAAGGCAGGCATCAGATTTGTTGAATGAATTTCTGGCTTGAAAATATTGACACATACAAAAACAGATGCCACAAGCCCCGAAAATGCTAAAATCCAATTATACTTCCAATGCTTATAGGTAATGAAACCTATTGTAGCCAAGAAGAAAGAATACCAAAGTCTGGTTTCTCCCATTGTACGCAATGGTGGTCTCTCCTGCCCTATCCAAAGTGCTATAATGAACGCTGCGAAAATAACGATTCCAAGAATCATTAATCCATCAATTAGCAGTTGCTTTTTTGATTTAAACACAAGTATGCCAGCCACTAGCCAACATATAATAGATGGTATTGCAAACCATAGATATTCGTCCCAAGTCATGATTCTTTATTCTTATTTTTGTTACCAAGCCATAGCATACACATTGAGCCTAATGCTATTAGAAAAATCCCTAAATATACCGCATACAACCAAGGGTCGTAAACTAATTCGAAGCCACTCATGCGTGAAGCCTTGCCCAAGGCATGATCATAGTCGTATTGATAAATCATCCAGCTTCCCATTTTAAGTGGAGCATTAACCTCAAGGGTTGTCGTTATCGCTTCATCAGGTTTAGCCTTACTCATCACAGTTACGTCTGAAGCAAAACGCTTAGCTTCAGGCTTTGTCATCACTAGAGAATAGGTAGAGTCTAAATCAAGAGGCATTACAAATTGGTCAGCGCTTCCACAAGTAAGCCAACCTTTTGAAGTCTCACCAGTTTTCATATTAGTCGCAGTTACTCTTGCTGCGGGCATAGAGCCTGGCATAGGAACACTTTGGAAAGATGTATCCGTTTTGCGAACAGCCTCATGTATATATTCTTCAAGAATAATATCCCAATCAAAAAGACTAGTCTTTGGTTTTCGTTCATCTATTTGATAAAATTCGGGTCTGCTCATTGGTTGCACATCTCCTGTATATTTATCTATCACGGCTAGTTTCGGTGCATATTCTTCCATCACAAAATCATGTAGTTTGATAGCAATATCCAACTCTAGCATATTTTCGTGTGAATCAAAGACCCTCCATTCCACTTCTCCTTCTTCCACATACATCACATAGCGAAGCATATCCGCAGCTCCGAAGCCTGCAGCAAACAAAAGTAGCCAAAGACCAAAGTGGTTGAGATAAAATCCATAGTCTTTCCATTTGAAATTTTGAAGTCTTCTAGCGATTACAAGTCCTAATGAAAGAAGTGTGAATGTATAGACTAGGACAAATGGCCAAGATGTAGTCACTTGTCTAAATCCTAGCTTCATAAACACATAGTCTAGAATTTCAGACCACGAAGAGTGTCCCCAGTGGATATGTAGGTCGGTATTCACACGAGCAAATTGTGGAGTAAGCCCCATTATAATTCCCATAATGAGCATTCCTCCTAACAATGTAACAGATAGAGGTACTCCTGATAGCCATTGCACTATTGGATTTTGTTTTGCAAATGATAAGATTGCCGTAAGTGTGATTAATACAGCTCCTACTATCAAGTTGACGGGTGAATGGAGTAAAAAGAAGTCAAAGCTTCCTAAAGTGATTTGCAATAGAAAACCTACTAAAAGGATTCCTAAAGTGATGGCAATACTCTCCCTGTATTTCCAAGGGAATTGCCACATTCGTCGTTTTATTTCACTCATTTGATTATTAAAAATTTAGTCAAGTAGTATTTTAAGATAAGTTATATCCATTTTGCAAATGGGAATGATAAACTGTATTCAGTAATCTATAAGATAAAAAAAGTGCCTGAAATGGTTTAGATATTCAGACACTTCTTTTTTAATTGTAGATCTTATTTTTCAGCCACCAGTTTTCCTTTTGCTTTGGCTTCTTCTAGCCATTTTGGAACAACTGTTTCAATCCATTTCTCTTTCTTCGCTTTTTCAGCCTCAATATCAAGACCAATATACTTTTGAGCCTTAGATTTAGTTGAAATATCTGGCATTGGTACATCTGTTACACCATGCGCAAATAATACTTTTTGTACTTCTATTTGTGCCTGTAACGATCTATCTAAGCTATGAGCCAATACACGTTGAATCTCGATAGGTGCATGGAATGAACCTCCGTGCGATGCTACAGCAAAATCCCAACGCCATTGCGCTTGACGAAGCAATTGTAGTGTTTGTTTCATTTCTGCATCAGTAGCACCATTATCCCAAGCAGCCTTAGCCATGATGTGTGCTTTCGAAAGTTCAATTTCAATTCTATTTCTAATCTCGTTTGCTTTGTCTTGAATATCGTATACATATTTAATCAAGTTTTCTTCACTATCACGGTGACAAACTTGACAAGTATTTGCTACGTTTTTCAATGGACTAACAATTTGGTGGTCAGAATATTTGATTCCACCTTCCGATTTATATGGCATGTGACAGTCAGCACAAGAAAGACCACGTTGAGCATGTGTTCCTAGTAGGAATACTTCGTAGTCAGGGTGTTGAGCTTTTAGCATTGGAGCTTTACTCAATCCATGAGTCCAGTCTGAGAAATCTATGTCATCATAGTATTTCTCCATGTCTTCTACAGTCATGCCTTCTTTCCAAGGGAATGTTACGACTTTTTGTTTTCCATTGAAATAGTATTCAACGTGACATTGTGCACATACAAGTGTACGCATCTCTTGCGGAGTAGCGTCCTCAATATTTTTACCCATTGATGCAAATGCTTCAATAAGTGCAGGTTGAGAAATCTTTAGATTCATAGTCTCGCTATCGTGGCATGTAGCACAACCAATTGGGTTAACAATTTCTGCGCCTAAGTCTCCCCATTGATGAGAGTAGAAACCATCAATTCCTTGCTCATGCATAATACGAGGTACATCTGGACTTTTACAAACCCAACATGCTGCTGGTTGTGGTCCATCGCCTTCTGCCTCAGGAGTTCCTGTTCTCAGTGTATTTCTGTTATCTACAATTGCATGCATATGTCCACGTGGAGCATTATAATCTTTAGAGAAAGCATAGCCAGCCCACAGTACAACCATTTCTGGTCTAGACTCCAAAACATCTTCTACTTGATTTCCCATATATTTACTACGGAAATCCATATTTTGAGTCTTTTTCCAAGTGTCATACTCTCTTCTAAAGTTGTTTTTATAGTTTTCACTACGTGGATCCATTGGCTCTATCTGATCAATACGATTGGCAACAATGGTTGCTATTTCAGCTCGTCGTTCGGTGATTGAAGCTGCTAGCAGTCCTAGCAAGAAAACTGCAATCATAGATGCAAGGAATATTCCCCACCCTATCATTGGCTTTTTTCTTATAGCTTCGGCTAATTTTTTTAACATAGTTTGAATAGTTATTTAGTTGTTACTTTTTTATTTGCTCATTTGTTTTTTTAACCAGTCTGGCACAGGAGATTCTGGTAGAGGTACATAGGCACTAGGTGCACCAGCAATGTTACTCACTTTGGTGTGAGGAACTTCCTGATGGCAATCCCAACATGCTTTTCCTTTTCCTTCTTTTACATCGTGGTAGGCAACCATTCCAGTTTCTACAACGGCAGTATTGAGATGTTCGTGACAGCGAATACAATTATTCATTATCACCTCATAACTTGCATCTCTAGGTCTGATAGCTTGTGGTTCGGCTTTGGCAGTAAAAACAGCAGCATGGTATAAACCATCCATTGCTTTAAATGCATACCCATGCAATGCGTTGTCTTGAGGCACATGACAATCGTTACATGTAGCCCATTGCGCATGAGAACTATGTTTCCATGAGCTATAATATGGCGTCATAATGTGACAATTGATGCATGCAGCAGGATCATCCGAAAGATATGAATGAGCTCTAGACATATATGCAGTGTACGCTCCAAGCCCCACAAGAACGCCTCCTACTAGAAAAAGCGGGAAGATGAACTGATGTGGTATAAGACTTAGAAGTTTTTTCATATATAATATAGTTTTTAGTTTCTGATAGTATCTTTGTAGTTCTCTAAAATAGCAAATTTAGAGATCAAATACAACTGAAATCTAACAATAATTAACAACTAGATGCTGAGATTTATCGTTGAGACGTATTTATTAAAACAAATATCTAATTTATAATTATTATAAAACGTAACATATGTTACATTCTGTAAGATTTCTTTTATTAAAAGTCCAGAATATAGAAGCTCTCTTGTTGATTTCAGTTCCAAAGATTGTATTTTCTCATAATAAGAGATTAAAAAACAAATATATTTAGTTGTATCTTTATATAATTGTATTATATTTGTGGCATAGATACATCACTCACTAAGTGAGAGTAATATTTCTAACAATTTCCCCTAAATTATATTAATCTTCAATTTGTATTTAGATCTAACTAAATTAATTAAGATATTTAGTTGTAGATACAAAAAGGTTAATTTTTTAGGAATACAAAATAAGAATAAGAACTAACACTCAAAATAGTTCTACAAAGCATTTTGATTGGTAAACCAATATCTTCACTCATATTATTGATATTTTAATTAAGATGAAAATTTGAAATCATTTATGCTGATTCTCAAAAGACTACAATAGAAATAACATTATTATTTTTTATAAAATAAATATACATGCGTATATATAACATTTTAGAGCTTAATGAAAAGCTTACAACCGATTTGCGTGTAATCGCAAAAGAGCTAGGGATACGACGTCCTGACGCATTCAAGAAAGAGGAGCTTATTTATAAAATCCTCGATGAGCAAGCAATTGCAGAAGCACGAAACAAAAACTCAGACACTTACAAAGCCGAAACTAAACAAGAGCAAAAAAGAAAACCTGCTCCTAAAAAGACTGTGGCAAAGCAAACGCCTGCTGCACCAGCCAATAAAGTAGAAGAAAAAGCAGCTGATCCTATAGATACTAATACACAAAAAAAGGAAAAACCTGTTGCAAAGAAGGAGATAAAGCCAATCGTTAAAAAGGAAGAGACTCCCAAACAAGAAGGGTCTAAACCTACAACGGAGCAACCAAAAGCGGAGAAGAAAGTAGATAAACCAACAAAGCTTGTTTTTACATCTAACAAAAGCCGTGATGAAAAATCTGTTGAACCCAAAGCTGAAACTCCAAAATTAGCACCACTAGAGGTGGA